>JBFMGX010000020.1:0-16045 GCA_040752595.1 Candidatus Zixiibacteriota bacterium | reverse complement strand
GCCACTGTCTGGGTCTGCCGCGCCAGACGGGCAGGCGCGGTTTGGTCGGGAGACCCTGCCGGGGGGGAATGGCTGTCTGGGGCGTCGGGGTTTGGCATTGCTCTCCGGGCATCGGGGCGTTATATTGGCCCGTCCAAGAATAGGCACTCGGTCCGCCGGGGCCAACAGACAAGAGACAGTGACCGACCCGATGGGTAAGTAGAGTAGAAAGGAAGATCAGTGGCGAAGCACCTGTCCGTAGAGAAGCGTCACCGCCAGAGCGAAACTCGCAACCGCCGAAATCGCGTCGTCAAATCGCGCGTGCGCGCGGCGGTCAAGGAATACCAGTCCGCGTCCACCCCGGAGACGCGCCGCGAGGCATTGAAGCAGGTCGCCTCGGTGGCCGACCAGGCAGCAGTCAAGCGCGTGATCCACAAGAACAAGGCCGCCCGCATCAAGTCCCGCCTGGCCCGCAAGGTCAACGCCGCCGCTGCGCCGTCGGCTTCGTAAGCCCGGCGCACCACCTTTTTCTCAACTTCGCCGACCCCGCCTTCGCGGGGTCTTCTTGTTTCCGAAGCCGGGTCCCTCCATCAAGACTCTGTAGGGTGCGTGCTCTGCTTGTGGCGAGAGACTTGTCCTGAGCGGAGTCGAAGGAAGCCGAGCCGCACGCACAATCAGGGGGCTGAAAGCCCCCTGTCCGCAGACGATCTATCTGCGCGTTCAAGCGGGGAGGCCCGGCCCGCGTCGACTACCACACCAAATGCCGCGCCAGACGCAGCAGCGCAGGCCGTGCCCGCAGGGCGCGCTTGATCGTCTCGATCGGGTCGATGTGAGTGAACGTCTGCTGGTGATACTGCCCTTGCAGCGACCGGATCGCCGCATCCATGTCCGCGTCGGTCATGCGCAGGAAGATCTGCCGCGCCCAGAGGAAGTACCGCATCTGGCGTCCGCGTGCGGCCATCCAACGCTCGGGATATCGTCTCAGGAGTCGCAGATCACTACGCCCATCGGCCAGGTACTCGATGGACGCCTCCGCCGCCATGCGACCCGAGGACAGCGCGTTGGCGATTCCCGCCCCGGTCAGTGAATCAAGCAGGCGGGCCGCATCGCCGGTCACCAAGACATTGTTGGCGAGCATGAATCGCCGCCCGGAAAACTCGGGAATGCCGCCGACCATGCGCGGGCAAGCCCCGATCGTCGCACCGCGCATCCGGCGCCTCACAAAGTCCAGCAGTAACGACATCGCCTTCCGGCCGCGCGCGACCGACGGCGCCAACGCCAGACCCACATTGGCGGAACGATCTCCCTTGGGAAACACCCAAGCGTATCCCCCCGGCGCGACCTGTGTGCCGAAATAGAATTCCATCCGTGAGGGATCCAGATCGGGGATGTTGTCCAACCGCAACTGCGCCCCTGAATCGAGATGGTCGACCGACAGGGTTGTGTCCATCCCCGCCCATCGGGCCACCAGCGACTCGATCCCATCGGCGGCAATGATCACTTCCCCATTCACATCGACGGCATGCCCATCGACTTGCACACGAACACCGCCGAAGCGCCCGTCACGTGCGTCCAACAGGCCGATCGCTTCGGCGTTGGTCATCACCTCGCAACCGGCTGCCGCGGCGCGGTCGGCCAGCCCCTGTTCGAACCGTCGGCGCGACAGCACGAAGCCGGCCTTGGGATGGGAAAACTCGAGAATCGCTCCACCGGCAGTTTCCAGATAGCATCGCTCGATTGTGGCATCGACCCATGTGGGATCCAACTCCACGTTGTCCGTCAGACCCGAGGTGGAAATTCCCTCGGCACAGCAGAGCGGCTCGCCGATTCGGGCGTGTTTTTCGATGAGGACCGTGTGACAGCCGGCGCGCGCGGCGGTCAGCGCCGCCAGTCCCCCCGCAGGTCCGGCCCCGATGACGATCACATCAAAGCGACGGTTCATTGTGCATTAGAATGAGAGATGATCTCTCCCCCCGGCCTGCCCCGAGCGGAGTCGAGGGGGAGAGGTCGATACGCCCCGTGCGGATCGGGTGCAGAACATGTGTTCACTCAATCTGCAGCGCCTCCGTCGGGCAGGCCACGACACAGGCGTCGCACAGCACGCATTCGCTCTGGATGATTTCCAACCCGGTCGCGCGCAGAACCAGTGCATCGTACGCGCAAACCGCCACACACAACCCACATTCGGCGCAGGCATCGACATCGAGTGTCAGTTCAACGGTCGTCATACGAATGGAGCCACGACCGCGCGCGGCGGCGCGGCACAAATTCGCCAAAAACAGGTACAGTTGTCGGGAAAAATCAACGCCGGGGTTCCATCCCCGACCAATTCAACGCCCGTTCAGCGTTGCCCATTGGGCGCGGTCGCGGTCCGCAAAGAGCAAACGACGGCCGCCGTCCAAGAATCGAACCTGGGGAAAACGCGCGCCCCAGGTCGTGGGCGTGCTCTCAAGCGTGGATAAGGCAGTTCCATCACCATCGAGCACCCAGCAGCGGCTTTTCTGATGCCGCGTGGGGTCTTGTCCGACGGGATCGTAATCGAGTCCGACCGCCAGCGCCGACAACCCCGGGAGAAGATCGACCGACCGGAAGTTCCACGACGATGTGTCCGGTGTCTTGGTCCAGAGAATGGATATCGAGTCCAGGCGGATGGCCGCAAGGTACCCCGCCGAAACGGCCGCCGCCCGCAGTCCGTCATCGGCGACGGCGATGGCCCTGATACGTTCGTCGGGATCGGGCCAGGTCACGCTCCCGATCGGTTTGCCGTCGCGGATGAAGCGCAACCGCCCGCGCCAAGCCACACCGACAAGCCGCCCGTCCGCGGAGCATCCCCAAGTCTCAACCGGCCCGATGACATGTGCCAACTGCCCATCGGCGGTGGCCACCTGGAGCCCTGCACCGCCGGTCTCAAAGAGGAAACGTGACCCGTCCGCGCAGAATCTCCCACCCGCGAAGTTCGTGACCGAATCCGACCCCAAGAGTTGGCCACTGCCGTCGTAAAACAACAACTCCTGACGCGGAAAATCCTCGGCGCCCTTCAAGCCGACGAAGGCATTGCCTCCGGGGGCGACGACGGCGTTGTTGAAGATCGGATCATTCAGACTGAGTCGCCTGCGCCCCTGGTCATCGTAGAGGGAGAACTGCTTGACCCGCAGCAGGCTCGGCTGCTGATCGGCATACACCAACACGCCGATGACCGAGGCGCCGGCCTCACTCACCAGGACTTCTTTTCCCTCGAGGTTGATGGTGGCGCGGACACTGCTGTCCGCGCCGATGAACTGGACACGGCTCTGTTCCGCTTGAGCCCATCCACCGGGGCCGAGGGCGACCCAATGCGAGACTCCCTCGAAGGAAACAGACCGTACGGGCACAACCGAAAGGGCATCAGCACCCCAGGCCATGGGGAGAGCAGCCAACAACAGGCAACTGAGCACGATCACGTGTGGAGACTTCATCGTGTTTGCTCGCTACGACGGAAGTGGAGTTCGTTGACTGCCCGCAACAGAGGGCACCCAAACACAATATCGTCTGGCTGGGGCGGTTCTCCAAACGGTATCGGCATCTCCAGCACCACCTCAGAGCCGGGGCCGGCACCATGAGAGTGTACCGCCGCCGCGGGAATTGGTTCATTCGCCGGAATGCCGCGCGCGTGCGATGTGGTACCTCAGGCGCTACACACGTGGGCTGCCGGGAGACTGCTTGTCGGGGGTATTCTTCAGATCCAGGTGCGTGTGCGAGAGCGGTTTCTTCAGGGTCATCGGCGCCAAATCGAGGACGCCACCGATGGCGGCGTTCTGCTCGGAGGGAACCCAGACCAACTCGAAGGGGACACGATCGCGCCACGTCGTCACACGTTCCCACAGGTTCACTTCGGACGGGGCGACCGGGAGTTTACGATTCACCTGATAGACCAGCGCCGCGGCATCGGTGCAGATGGCGAGCTTCTTCCCCTCGAAAACTCTGGGGTTGTTCTCGACGAATCGCAGAAGCGAGAGGAGCGCCGAGTACTCGCATTCGCTGGCGGTGCCGATCTGCGCGGCGCGGAATTGCACGCCCCAATCGGGAATTGCGAAGGAGATGACACCGCGCCCGCGCTGAGCGCGATCCGTGCGGTTGTTGGTACCCCAGAAGTAGCAGCGCATAGAGAGTCCGTAGGCCGGATCACGCAGCCGTGATCCCGACCTCCGGCGTTGCCTTCTGCAAGCGCAATGCCGGGACACGGACGTGGCGGCAGCACCCGCCCGCGGACTCGATCTTGTTGTCTCCCAACCGATTGAACGTCAGGCCGCTGTCGGGGAGGGATCGTAAGGATCACGGTATCGCTACTGGTGCGCAGAGGATTGCGCACAACCGAACCGAAGTGAGCGCTCGAAGAACTTCGTAGCGTTCCGGAGCGGAGACCTCACGGCGCTAACCTCTCCCTTCGGGAGAGGTCGATCCCTGCCTGCCGGCAGGCACGGCGCCTCTGGCGGATCGGGTGAGGGAGTCGCTGATGCGCCATTGGGACGGCCATTTCCGCACTTCGTCGACTACTGCGGCCACACGAGTCCGCCTACCCCAGCTTCCCCACCTTGGCCGCCGCTTCCAGGTATTTTCCGGTGGCGCTCGCATAGACCTGGCCATCGGGGCCAACGATCTCGGCGGCTGTCTCCAGCAATCGCCCCACTTCCCGCGTCACCCGCCCCACAAGACGCAGGCTCTCGCCGATCGGAATCGCCTTCTTGTACCGGACGTTCATTTCCACCGTCATCGCCCAGCGCTGCCGCGACAGCACCGCCTTGGCCATGATTTCATCCAGGAGAGTCGCGGTCAACCCGCCGTGGAGGATTCCCTGAAACCCCTGGTACTTCGCCTCCGGCGTATACGCGGCGACCGCTTGATCACCGTCCACGAAGAAACGGATGTGCAACCCATCGCGGTTCCCATCCCCGCACACAAAGCAGACGTTGTTGCGAATGATCTCCTGCATCGCGGCTCCCTGGCTACCAAGAGAATACCGCTGACCGTCTCTGCGATCAAGTTGCCAGAGGCACGCGCGATGGACCACATCCAAAGAAGAACCCCGCCCCATATCACGCGGGGCGGGGTTGATCAATCGCGATCGGTTATCTCAATACGGCTGGGCGCATTCGAGCGTGCCCGTCTTCTCCGCGCTGAAATCGCCGGAGCTGACCGTGATGTCGTAGCCGCCGTTGCCGGTGAAGTCGACGTCAGCGTCCCATGCACCTTTCGCCTGTGCATGCGCGGAATCGCTTCTGATGTCAAAGTCGATCTGGATGTTCGCGTGCATCGATCCATCGGTGGGACAGTAATTCCCCGGAGTGACGGGGATGTCCACCTGACTCACGCTGGTCTCAAACTCGAATGTCAGATCGGCGCTTCCTTCGTCGTCGGAACCGTGCAAGTCAAAGGAGCCCGCGGAACTGCCATTTACCGTCGCCACGTCGCCATTCAATCCCACGACATCGGCTGCGCGCCCGGCGGTCATTCCGAACGTGACCTCCGTGCCGTCTTCTGATCCCTCCAGGGTCATCGTCAGCCAACCGCCGTGGCGGAACCGATAGGTGGTCGCATCAGGCTGCGCCTGGGGGACACCGGCGACCGTCTCGAACCGAACCGAGTCGCGCAGTTGCACCGATCCGCTGACGTTTTCCGAGTCGACGTCGAGCTGCGCCGTGATGATCCACCAACCCCGGAGGGGGTAGTAGATAATCGAAAGGGAATCGGAGTGCGCGGCGACCCGCTTCCCCGACCCCGGTATCCGAATCGGCACACTCTGGCTCACATCACCCTCGTCGACCCCGTCCCAAAACTCGGTCCCGAACTCATCGACCGTCGAGACCACGAGTTCTTCCATGAATGGTCCCATCTCCTCGTACTGCTCGCCTTTCGTCATGTTGCCGCTCGGGCCATTCCCCTTGTCGCCGGAGCATCCGGCCACCGCCAGGGTCAGCACCACCCCGCACAGCACGACGGTGAAGACACCGCACCGCTGTCCCCTCATTGCCGACTCCTTGTTAGAGTGTCAGGTCAACCGCGCCGCGCCATAAGCTGCGCGATGATCGCGCCCTGCACCCAGAGACGATTCTCCGCCTCATCGAACACCACCGATTGCGGACCGTCGATCACCTCGTCGGTGATCTCGCGTCCGCGCTCGGCCGGGAGGCAGTGCATCACAATCGCCGTGGGCCGGGCTTCCCTGACAAGATCGGCATTCACCTGGAACGGTTTGAGCAGTTGCGCCTTGGCCTCGGCCTGGTCTTTCTGCCCCATTGAGGCCCAGACGTCGGTGTAGATGATGTCGGCCTCGCGGACCGCTTCGTGCGCATCGTGCGTGATCGTGATCCGGGACAACCCGGCGGCACGGGCCTCGGCCACGATCTTGGCATCCGGCATGGTCTCAGGCGACGTCGCCAGACGCAGATCCATCGGGATGCGTGCCGCGAGATCGGCCCAGGAATGGAAGACGTTGTTCCCGTCGCCGACGAAGGCGACGACCAGATTGTCGATGCGTTTCAGATGCTCGCGCGCAGTGAGAATATCCCCCAGCACCTGACACGGGTGGTGGGCATCGGTGAGGGCGTTGATCACCGGGATCGACGCATGATGGGCCAGCTCGTCGACGTCCGATTGCTTGAACGTGCGAATGACGATCAGTCCCAGATAGCGCGACATCACCTTGGCCACGTCATGAATGGACTCGCGCACGCCGAGCTTGATTTCATCGTCTCTAATGAACATCGGGTGACCGCCGAGACGGTTGATTCCCGCCTCGAAGCTCTGACGCGTGCGCAGCGACGGCTTGTGGAAGATCAACCCTGCCGTCTGACTCACCAGCGGACGCGGCGCCACCTTCCCCGCCTTCCATGCCATCGCCCAATCGAGTGTGGCCCGCACTTCCGCCGACGTGAAATCGGTGATGCGCAGGAAGTCCTTGCTCAGCACCCCGCGCGGCATCCCCGAACGGTCGAACGGGCTTGCGACCTTGCGGGCCGGCGTCTTCTTCGCACTGCCCTTGCCGGCTCCTGACGTCTTGGGACGTGTCTTGCTCTTGGTCCTCGCCATTCTCAACTCCGTATTTCAGATCAGCCCACTCACGGATCAGGATGCCACACACTGTCATGCCGAACGCAGTGAGGCATCTGCTGTCTCTTTCGCACCCGTCACAAGATATACCGGCTCAAGTCCTCATCCTCGACGATATCCCGCAACGTCTTCTGTACGTCCCGCTTGTCGAATGTGACTTTGCGTGCCTTCTCGCCCGGGGCGCGGAACATCAAGTCCTCCAAGAGCGTGGTCATCACCGTGTGTAATCGCCGCGCGCCGATGTTCTCCATCCGTTCATTGACCAGATGTGCGGTCGCCGCGATCTCCTCCACCGCTCCGGTCGTGAACTCGACCTCGATCCCTTCTGTCGCCAGCAGCGCCTTGTACTGTTTGATGAGCGCGTTCTGCGGCTCCGTGAGAATGCGCACGAAATCCGCCGCGCCGAGACTGTCCAGCTCCACGCGAATGGGAAAGCGCCCCTGCAGCTCGGGGATGAGATCCGACGGCTTGGAGATGTGAAACGCCCCGGCGGCGATGAAGAGGACATGATCGGTCTTCACCATGCCGTACTTCGTCATCACGTTCGTCCCCTCGACAATCGGCAGGATGTCCCGTTGCACCCCCTCACGGGAGACATCCGGTCCCCCGGTCTTGGACCGCTCCCCGGCGATCTTGTCGATCTCGTCGATGAACACGATGCCGGAATTCTCCGCCCGGGCCATCGCCTGGCCGATCACGTCGTCCATGTCGACCAGCTTGTCGATCTCCTCGGCCGTGAGGACCCGGCGCGCATCGGCGACCGACATCTTCCTCCGCTTGTGCTTCTTGGGGATCATCCCCGAGAAGAGCTCCTGCATGTTGACGCCGAGCTCCTCCATGCCGGAGGGAGAAAAGACCTCGATGACCGGATAGCGTCCCTCGGGGATGTCGAGCTCGATCTGTTTGTCGTCCAAAAGGTCGGCCTTGAGTTGGACACGCAGCTTTCCCCGTGTTCGTTCCCACTTGGCCCGCGCTTCATCGGTCGGCGGCTCGACATTGTCGGGGCGCGGTCGTTTCGGCGGCGGTGGCAAGAGGATGTCGAGCACGCGCTCGTCGGCCAGTTCGGTGGCGCGCTCGGCAACCTTTCCCGCCCGCTCCCGCTTGATCATCGCCACCGCCAGATCGATCAGATCACGCACCATCGACTCGACATCGCGCCCGACGTATCCGACCTCGGTGTATTTTGACGCTTCGACCTTCAGGAACGGCGCATTCGCCAGCGCCGCCAAACGCCGCGCAATCTCGGTCTTCCCGACTCCCGTCGGCCCGATCATGATGATGTTGTTCGGGAGGATCTCTTCACGCAGCGGCCCCTGTACCTTCTGGCGCCGCCAACGGTTGCGCAGGGCAATCGCCACCGACTTCTTGGCCTTGTCCTGGCCGATGATATAACGGTTCAGTTCCGCCACGATCTCGTGCGGCGTCAACTCGGCGCGCAGCGCGGGATCGGCCGGCGCTTCGATTCGGTGTGTCCGGGCGGGGACCATGCGGTTCTACAATACCTCGATAGTGATGTCTTTGTTGGTGAAGACGCAAATATCAGCGGTGATCTCCAGCGCGGTGCGCACGATCTGGTCGGCGTTCATTTTAGTGTGACGAACCAGCGCCCGGGCCGCGGCCAGAGCATAGGGCGCTCCGGAGCCGATGACGACGATCCCGTCATCGGGCTCGATCACGTCGCCGTTTCCGGAGATGACCAGTCCGTGCTGACTGTCGATGACCGCCAAGAGCGCCTCCAGACGGCGCAGGTATTTGTCCATCCGCCAGTCCTTCGCCAACTCGACGGCGGCGCGCGGCAGGTTTCCGCTGAAATCCTCCAACTTCATTTCGAAGCGCTCGAACAACGTGAAGGCGTCGGCGGAGGCCCCGGCGAAACCCGCCAGGATGCGTCCATCGGCCAGACGTCGTACCTTCTGCGCCGTGTGCTTCATGATCGTGTCTTCAAACGTGACCTGACCGTCGCCGCCCATGGCCGTCTGTCCGCGCACCGTCAGCCCGAGGATTGTCGTCGCATGCCACATGTCAGACTCCCTTTTCGAACCGGCCAGGATGAAGTTGTAGCGCCGGAACAGCAGACCCCTCGCTTCGCTCGGGGTGACAGGAGGAGTCTTGTTCACCAAGCCAAGTCTGTCGTTCCGAGCGGGGCGAGGAACCTGCTTTTTCAACAGCGGGACCGATTTGGTTCATCTTGTCGGACACTCCCTATCGTTTCTGTTCATCGGGAAAGAACGCCCTGTAGACCTCCGCCAGGCGGTGCGGCGTCGTATGCGTGTAGATCTGTGTCGTGGCGACATTCTGATGACCAAGGAGTTGTTGCAGCGCCAGGAGGTCCGCACCCCGATCCAACATATGCGTCGCGCACGTGTGCCGCAGCTTGTGCGGTGAGGTTCGTCCACCGACCAAGCGGGCAAAGGTCCGCAGCACAATGCGCTCCACCGAACGAGCAGTCAGACGTCCACCGCGACGATTGACAAACACGGGCTCGCCGAAGGCCGTCGCCTCCCCCGGGGTTGCCGCAGCCAGCAGGGACAGCGATCGCGCCGCCGTCGCCCCCACCGGAACCACCCGTTCCCGGCCACGCTTGCCGCGCAGCCGTCCCATCTGGGATCCCCTGTCGATGTCACCCCAGTTCAGTGCCACGATCTCCGCCACCCGCCCGCCGGTCGCGTACATCAGTTCAATGAGGCATCGATCCCGCCGTTCCCATCGTGTCCCCGATGGCATGGCATCCAGCCACTGGCGCATCTGCGCCTCAGTGAGAAAACGCGGCAGACTTGGGGCGAACTTGACTGAAGGGACCCGTTCGGTCCAATCGTCCGCCGTCGCCCCTTGACGGTACAGAAATCCCAGAAAAGACCGCAGGACCGCCGCGGCGCGGGCGATCGAGCGATTGGACAGTCCCTCGACCGCCAGAGACGCCAGGAAGGTGCTGAAACAGGCCGGCGTCAGGACACGATCCGACGGGGCCAGCGCTGTCAGATTCTGCAACTGAAGGAACCGTGCGAGGTCCCGCGTATAGGCACGCACAGTGTGCGGAGAATAACGGCGCGCCCCGGCAAGGTCCTCATAGAACCGACCAACCCAAGTTGACAATGTCTCCGCCACTCCCCCGCCTCTGGCGCGTGCCGCATGTCTCACGGCGGCACCAAGCATTGGCCACCGGGTCATCCCATTCGCAGGTCTGACCCTGTGCCGGAACCTAAGTTATGATGAACGCCGACGGCCGACAACGCCTGTTAAGACCTGGCAGTGAACGGACCCTTGGCCAAGAGAAGACCCCAAAAAACCCTTGACTAGCGGTCCGTAGCGCGAGCTATCTTTCTATTGGTGTAGAGTTCCATCATTGCGATTTTACTAAGCGGTTGCGCGACAAATGCGTACAATTATCGGACACGGAATGAGGTGTCCGACAGGTCCGCGTTGTTACCGCGAAGTCGCGCGTTGGTGAGAAACAGCAGAATACTCGACCGTAATCCCGGTCTCGGTACTGGCCGATCCGGTCAGTAGGGGGATGACCGAGAAGGGACGGGGATTAGATGATGCCGGACGAAAGAGCCCAAAGAGGTCGTGAGATCTACGCGACCAAGCTGAAAGCGATACTGGAGCCCAACTACATCGGACTGTACGTGGCGATTGAGGTCCAATCGGGGGACTACTACTTGGGTGATAGTCCAGAAGAGGCTGTGGCTTCTGCGGAAAGCAGTCGTCCGGGTGGGGTCTTTCACCTGATGCGAGTCGGTTTTGGCGGAGCCTATCACCTCACGTCGCTCTTCGGTGACACAGCTAATCGGGAACTTTGAGAACGGCCTTCCGAAGGCCGAGCTGTGGCTGAGAGGCCCGGACGGGACTCGGCTTCAACAGTCCGTAATCTCGGATACGGGTTTCGACGGTTTCCTCTTCCTGCCGCGGGTCCTCGCTTCGAATCTCCATCTACCCGACGGTGTTTCTGCAGACGTCGCCGTTGCGGATGGGTCTCCGGTTTCAGTTACTCGAAGCTGGTGCACAGTCGAGATCGATGGCAGGGACATATCGGGGTCGGCATTGGTGAACGAAAAAGCATCAATAGCGCTTGCAGGTAACGACTTCTTTCGTCGGTGCGGGATGATACTGGTGTTGAACGCAATGCTCAACATCTGGATCCTGGCGGACATCAAGCTGCCGCCGCCACAACCGGAACCACCTCCACCCTCCTGACGAACGGACAGCACTCATTATCCCCCTCTTCGGCATCGTCACTGCACGTCGCCGGGCAGGGGGCCAGACAGACGGTCGAGTTGCGCTTGCGGGCTATGCTTCCACTGGCTCGGGCACCGCCTCCACCGGCACCACATGTTTGCAGGCCGGGCAGGCATAGTGCTCGCCCCGAGTCTTCGTGGACTTGGCGAGCATGAATTGTGAGCCGCATTGCGGGCATTCTTTTGGGACCGGGCGGTCCCAGATCGCGTACTTGCACTTCGGGTAATTGGAGCAGGAATAGAATGTTCGCCCGGCGCGCGTTCGGCGCGGCACCAAATCGCCGCCGCACCCTTCCTCCGGGCAACGGACTCCTGTGGGAATCGCCTTGGTGTTCCTGCAGTCGGGGTAGGCCGAACACGCCAGAAAGCGTCCGAATCGCCCCGTGCGGATCACCATCGGTGCGCCGCACTTTTCACATGTCTGATCCGTTGTTTCGGTGGCTTTCTCACCGTTGGAGTTCAAGTCACTGGTGTATCGGCACTTCGGGAAGGCCGAGCAGGCGATGAACTTGCCTGAGCGCGACCACCGCACCACCAGGGGCGAACCGCAATCAGGACAGGGATCGGGGAGTGTCTCGCGCTGCGATTGCTTGATCGCCGCCGAGCGGGAGGTGGCGTGTTCCAGGGAAGCCGAGAATGGCGTGTAGAACGCCTTCATGATCTCGGTCCACGTTTCGCTCCCCTCTTCAATCCGGTCCAGCTCGGTCTCCATCTCGGCGGTGAATTCCACGTTGAACAACTCCGGGAATGTGTCCACCAGAATCGAGTTGACCGTGTCACCCAAGTCGGTCGGCACCAGACGCCGCTGGTCCAGCCGGACATAGTTGCGCGCCAGGATCGTGGCGATGATTTGGGCATACGTCGACGGCCGCCCGATCCCATTGGCCTCCAACTCGCGGACCAGCGAGGCCTCCGAGTAGCGCGGCGGCGGCTTGGTCCAGTGTTGCTCGGTGTCGATGTCGACCATCACGAGCGGGTCGCCTTCGGCCAAAGGCGGCAGGCCGTTGGTCTTGGCGCCATTGGCGTCCTCATCCGGAACATCCTCATAGATCTTGAGAAATCCCGGGAAAACCACTTTCTCGGCGCCCGCTTTCAGCGTGTATGTCTGCGGCTTTGCACTCTTCCCCTTGGCCGCGGAAACGGCGGTGATGTCCACGGATGTGCGCTCGATCGTCGCCGGGCTCATCTGCGACGCCAAGAAACGATTCCAGATGAGGGTGTAGAGTTTGACCTGGTCCGGCGAGAGATGGCGCCGCACAACTGCCGGCGGGAGGTCGAAGTAGGTCGGCCGGATCGCCTCATGGGCATCCTGGGTGCGCTTCTTGGTGGTGTAGGTGGGGGTCTTCTCCGGGCAGTATTCGGCACCGTACTCGCGTTTGATCAATGTACGCGCCGCGGTCTGTGCTTCCTTCGCCACACGTGTCGAGTCGGTGCGCATATATGTGATCAGCCCCACCGAGCCCTTGTCGCCCAGATCGATCCCCTCATAGAGCGCCTGTGCCACGCTCATCGTCTTCTTGGGCGAGAACCGCAGCCGCGCCGCGGCATCCTGCTGCAACGATGAAGTCACATGAGGTGGCGGCGCTTGGCGACGACGCTCCTGCGTCTTGACCGCAGCGACCGCATACTCGGCGCCGCGCAATGCCGTTTCCAGCCGACGGGCCGCCTCTTCGTTCTGAATCTCGATCCTGTCGCCGTCGACCTCTGCCAGGGAGGCCCTGAATGTCGACTTCTTCTTGTCCTTCTGTTTGTAGAGCTCGACGTCGATAGTCCAGTATTCCTGGGGAACGAAAGCCCGAATCAACGCTTCCCGTTCGCAAACCAGCCGCAACGCGACAGACTGGACGCGCCCGGCAGAGAGGCCGCGACAAACAGTCTTCCACAGGAAAGGACTGATCTGATACCCGACCAGGCGATCGAGCACACGACGGGCCTGCTGGGCGTCCACCTTGTGCTTGTCGATCTCACCGGCCTCCGCCAAGGCCGTAGTGACGGCTGACTTGGTTATCTCATTAAAGGACGCCCGCTTGATCTTGGCCCTCATGCCCTTAAGAAGACGGGCGACATGCCAGGCAATTGCCTCCCCCTCCCGATCCGGGTCGGGGGCGAGGTATATGATTTCCGCCTTCTTCGCTTCCTGGGAAAGGGCGCGGACGATCTTATCCTTTCCCTCGATGTTGACATATTCGGGCTGGAAATCGTTGTCGATGTCGACTCCGATACGCTTGGACGGAAGGTCCACCAGATGGCCCATGGTGGCGGTCACCGAATACCCGCCACCGAGGAACTTCTGCAACGTCCGCGTCTTGGCGGGCGACTCGACTACGACTAACTTCTTGGCCATCTTGGAATTACATCTCCCGTCTCAGAAACAACGCCTCGCCTCGCTGTAACGCACAGTCATCTACGTGGTTCCGGCGGGATTGGCGGTGCCCCGAACCACGAAGTCGGCATATCTGCCAAATTCACTACCGTCCAAACAAGGAAAATCGGCCGGAGTTGTCAACTTCCGAGCCGATCCCTGTTCTAACATCAAGATTATTAGACAGTTAGCATGTCGGATTCGATCCGATAACGGCCACGGGTGAACCTCCGGGGTCGGCCCCGGATACCATTAGAGGCCCTCTTCGCGGCGCTGGACTTCGATCTTGCCGCCCATCAACTCTTGCAGAGCATGGGATGTCATCTTCATGCGCTTGAGCTCCAGCGCCTCCTCCATGCCACGCTCCTCCAGAGCGACCTTCTTGGCATTGAGTTGACGTGCCCGGGCGGCGGCGATCAGCACCCCTTCGTATCGATTGCGCGCGTGCTGTCGCACGTTCTCCAGAGAAATCAGGGGCGCCCGGTGCGAGCGTCCGTGATGGATGCGCGATCGCTCAACGCGAACCGGCGCAGGGGCGAAACTCTGCGGATCAGCCACCGGCTCAGCGTCCGTCTCCGTGTGCGTGGTCAGATCAATTGTCATCGGCGTATTCACCTCATCAGGTTCCGTTCATGGGTTATTGGAGCGATCCCAATCAGACCAGACTCTTACGCCGTTCCCGACGGAGAAGTTCCGCGCGGATGATCGCTTCGCAGTCGGAAACGCACTGAGGCACGTGCTCGTTGGTCACGATGTAGTCGTACTCATCGGCACGTGCCAATTCCCTCCTCGCAGTCACCAACCGCCGGGCGCGCTCGCCTGTTCCTTCGGATCGCCGGCCCAACAGACGCCGACGAAGCTCCGCGAACGACGGCGGCCGCAGAAAGATGGAGACCATGTCCGGATCGCTGCGGCGCAGCGATGCCGCCCCTTGGACGTCGATATCGAACAGCAACACGCGTCCGGCACGACGGGCCCGCTCCAGATTGGCACGTGGCGTACCATAATGATGATCATGGACGCGCGCCCACTCCACGAGGGCCCGACGAGACCTCAGCGCGGCAAACTGCGCGGGCGTGATAAAGTGATAATGCACCCCGTCGCGTTCCCCGCGACGGCGCGGGCGCGTTGTCACCGAAACCGAGTACCAGAACTCCGGACGCCTGTGGCGCAGCGCCCGGATGACGGTCGTCTTCCCGCCCCCGGATGGCGCCGAGATCACCACCAGAAGCCCTGTACCGATCCAGCGCGACTTCATGATGGCGACCAGTCCCTGCCTCGTCCGAACGGGTGCCGTCACTCAATGTTCTGCACCTGCTCGCGGATGCGCTCCAGCTCCTCCTTCAACTCAACGACCAGAGTCGAAAGCTCCCAGGAGGCCGATTTGGATCCGATCGTGTTGGCTTCACGGTTCATTTCCTGAGTCAGGAAATTGAGCCGCCGTCCCGCCGCTTCACGGCCCGCCAGCGTGGTCTTGAACTGCCGCACGTGCACATCCAGACGGACGCATTCCTCGGTGATGTCGGCGCGCTCCGCCATGTACGCGACTTCCTGAGCCAAACGCTGCGGATCGTACCCACCGTTGCCGAACAACTCCGTCACCCGGGCGGTCAGCTTTTCACGCAGTGCCTGCGGCACCTCTGCTGCCCGCGCACGGATCTGACCCAGCAGTTCATCGACGCGTGCCAGGCGCTGCGTCAGGTCGGCCGCCAGCGCCTGCCCCTCCGACTCCCGCGAGCGCTGCAATTGGTCCAGCGCCGACGTCAGCGCCTCGCGCAGAAGCGCTTCAATCTGCTCGTCGGGAGATTCGTTCCGGACCGACCACAGATCGGAAAGCCCCACCAGCGCCCCGACGGAGAATTCCGCGGACATCTGATGACGCGCGGCCAGACCCTTCAGAGTCTCGATGTACCAATCGGCAAGCGGTTCATTGAACGTCTGCGTCGGCGCCCATTCGGTACGTTCCCAACTCAGCTGCCCGTATACCTTGCCGCGCGACAACCGGGCATCAACGATCGCACGCAACGGCGCCTCCAACGCCAACAGCCAGCGCGGCAGGCGCAACGAGACCTCAAGGTAGCGGCTGTTGACCGACGACAGCTCGAAGGTCGCCTTGAAGCCGTCGCGCGCCACCTCCCCCCGCCCGAATCCTGTCATGCTGTTGACCATCGGCTCCAGTCCCCAAAGGATTCAAAACTAACAGTATCAGCACACTGCCTCCCGAAGTCAATCCGTTATATTTCCCGCGGGGTCCTTCGAAGTGACTCACATTAAAGGTAACCCAAGCGGGCTTGGTTGCGGGGCGCGGAGGAATCGATGCCTCATGTTTCATGTCACCGAAGGGAGCATGGGACATGGGTATTGGTGCCCGCCAGGAATACCT
>JBFMGX010000019.1 GCA_040752595.1 Candidatus Zixiibacteriota bacterium | reverse complement strand
CCGTGCTCCTCCTGGACATCTCGCATTCGATGATTCTCTACGGCGAAGACCGCATCACCCCGGCCAAGCAGGTGGCGCTCGCCTTCGCCGAGATGATTCTGACCCGCTATCCGAAGGACGCGCTCGACGTCGTCGTCTTCGGCGATGACGCCGCGATGATCCAAGTGGCCGATTTGGCGTATATCGGCGCCGGTCCCTACCACACCAACACGCAGGCGGGATTGCGGATGGCGCGGCAGATTCTGCTGCACCGCAAGCACCACAACAAGCAGATCTTCATGATCACCGACGGGAAGCCCTCGGTGATCCGCAAGCGCGACGGGACGATCTACCGGAACCCGGCGGGGCTGGATCCGGTCATCGTCAATCGGACACTCGACGAAGCGGTCATCTGCCGCCGCAAGAAGATCATCATCACCACGTTCATGGTGACCGCCGATCCCTATCTCCAGCAGTTCGTCCGCAAGCTCACCGCCCTCAACCGGGGACGCGCCTACTTCACCCCGCCCGACCGTCTGGGCGGATACATCTTCTGGGATTATCTGCACAACCGCCGCCGGCGGCTGCGATAGCGAAGTGTGGCCGTGACCTTGGTCACGGTCTACAAGGACCAACGGATCGGCATGCGAGCCGGAACACGGCGGGGTCACCGGTGCGTATTGTAGCTCTTGCGAGCCCTGACGAACGTCAGGGCCACACCGGCCATGAGCGTCACCGGCCAGCGTCCTTGCGTCGGGGCGGAGTCTCCCAGCCCGCTGACGTAAGAAGGGCACGGCACGCCGTGCCCCTACGCATCCTATTGTAGCAATCCACCGGATTCACTCGTCCTCCAGTCCCTCGCGGACGATCTCGTAGATGGTGCCGTCGACAGTGCCGACGTACATCCGGTGGAATGTGGTGCCGCGGCCCGGACCGAACGTGGTCGAGACAACGGTTCCCGGAATGCCGATGATCTTCTCCTTCACCCAGTCATAGGCCTCTTTATTGAATTCGAACATGCAGAATTCCCGTCCTGACATGGCAAAGAACTCATTGAAGCGGCGTTGATCCCCCTTGCCGATGAGATGGACCGCGCCATTGGCGACCGGAAGCCGCGAGGTCTCGTCCTCCATCCGTCCATAGAAGAGATACCGGAAGATGCCGTCGGCGCCGGAGTAAAAGACCACGATGTCGCGTTGGGTGGGATCGGCGGAGGATGCCATGTCCATCACCGGACCGGACATGGTGGCCCACTGGCCGCCGCTCCATTGGCCGAGAGTGTCCTGCTGGAACTTGTAGATGGTCCCCTTGCGCCCGGCCGTGATCGCGACCAGACCCTCCCGCCTGTAGTCAAAACACATGCAGTCGACACCGCCCTCCGTCGGCGGAAGCGTGACCGGATACCACTGGCCATCGGTGGCGACACGGAGATTGGTGACCAGGGATTTGCCGTCGATGACGAAGAGCTGCGATGGTCCGGGGCGATCCGGCTCACTGGCTGCAACACCGCGAATCGGCGGCGACAGCGCGATGATCTCCCGTTTAGACCAGCCCACCGCGCCGCGGGTCACCTCGATGACACGTCCCGACTTCGTCCCGACGTACAACGCCCAGACCTTGTTCGCACGCATGGCACCGGTGGCGGCGCAGGTGACCGGGTCTCCGATCGGGAAGACCCGTTCCACCGACCATTTCTCCTTCGAATAGCGTAGCTCCGCCACCTGCCCGGAGGAATCCACCGCCAGCACGGAACCCGCCTCGGGGTCGACGGCGGGGCAGATCACGACCTGCGCCAATCGTCCCAGTCCGGTCAAAATCGTATCCGACGGGTGCCAGTGGGTCGAGAGTTCACGGACGATCGGCTGGACCTGCGCCAGCGGCAGAAGGAGCAACATCGCAAGGGACAACATGAGCGGTTCCTCAACAGGTGGTGGGTGCGACGACTATTATGAATTATACACGATCACCGGCGGCGTGGAAAGGCCCGATGGCATGCGGACCAGCTGCTCAGCACACCCCGGTCAATGGACTTCCGGCGTGCTTGACCCCCATTCTGCGCGTCTGTCCGTCGGGGGCCGTCCCCCAAGCTGCGATCAGGTCGATTCCTTCTTCTCGACCTTGTCGCCTTTGTCGACCTTTTTCGCGGTCAGGTTCTTGATCGTCTCCATCAGATCGGGCGCGGCATCGAGGATCGCCTCGATCGCCCCCGGTTTGCGCGTCGACAGCAGGTACACGCGGTCGGCGTCGAGAACCAGAAACGCGGCCGGTTCCATCATGACGCCGCCCCCGCCACCGCCACCGAAGCCGGAGCCCTTGTCCACCCGGCTTCCCTCGCCGCCACCGGCTCCGAAGCCGACCGAGATCTTGCTGATCGGTATGACTGTCCTTGCCCCGGATGTCACCGGGTTGCCGACAATCGTCTCCGAGCGGGCCATCGCCCGCAGTTCACCCACGATCGTCTGCAGAATCTGTACAACGCTTCCCTCTGCCATACCCGCCTCCTCGTGTTCAACGCGCCCACGCCCGTTTCATTCTGATCACATCCCGCCATGGCATTGTGACCGCCGCTCTGCCCACGGCCCATACGACCATCAGCGGCAGTCCGCGATACATCAAGTCCGACTCGACCGCGAGCTCGGACGAGGCTCTGGGAGCAAAATCGAAGCTGCCGTTGACGTCCAATACCGGCCAACGCTTGCGGATGGCCGGTTGCATCGCCCAAAACACCCCGCTGGCCCAGCCGGTGAGGGCGGGATTCGCCGCCCGGACACTGACAAACACACGCCCCCGTTCCAGACGCCAGCAGCGCCACAGACGCCCCAAGAGTCGCGCGAGCACGATCGCCGCCCGCCGCAGTACGCTCCGGTATTCCCACAGTCGGGGTATGCGTGCGCCCGGTCGGGAGCCGGGTCGTGACGATGCCGCCGAATCCGGAGCGGCACCAGCGCGCGGTGGGACTGCGCCTGTCGATTTTATGTCGAACACTCCGACAGAAGACCAAAGTCGCAGACCCAGAAAGCGGACTTCGGCCCGTCCAACTCCCTGTCGCCACGCCACCTGCAAACCGATGTAGGAAATGCGCACCCGCCACTGTCCGCTCTCAAGGACCAACTGCAAGCGGATCGGCGCCAGGAGCATCAACGCCGTCGCCAGCAGACCAGGAAAACCCACGATGAGCCACCACGGCATCGGATCAACCCCACATTGCCCATGGCCGCATCGATGGTGGATGCGGCCCGTGTCAATCTAACACCCGGCCGGCCTAACCCGACGAAGTGATCGAGCACTATTGACGCGGGACGGGCCATCCCATTCACTTTTGTCGGTCGATGCGCCGATAATGTATAAACGGGGTGGGACTAACAGGGCGGGTCCAATGAACCAGAACAAGTTGCGGGGAATCTCACGGACAGCAATCCGATTCCGGGTGCTGGTGGCCATTTTGGCGGCGTCGGCATGGGGATGCTCATCGTCTCCCACAGACGGCGGCAAACCAAAGGCGAAGTACGATCTCCAGGTCATCCTGGAAAAGAACCTCAACGACGGCCGGGACTACCTCTGGACACGGTTTCTGCGCGAGCGTGAGGGGATCGTAGGCGGTATGGTCGTTGTCGATGGCGACACCATCCCGACGCTGCCGTTGTCGGGAGAAGGTTCCAAGAGCTACGGCATCGGTCACTGGACCACCGGCCGGGCGATACCGATTGCGGCGGTCGACACCAGCGAGGGATTCGTCTACCGGGATTCATTGGTTCTTCCCGCCGCCTTCTTCATCACCAACGTCATTCCGCCATCGCGCCTGTGGCAGGGAGGCACTGTCACCATCGAATGGTCGCCTTCTCTGGGAATCACCGGGTACGCCATCTCCGTGAAGCCGAGGACAACGGGTTCGGGGGCGGAAGGATTATCGGATCGCATCGACCTGGGGGAGTATTCCTACACGTTCAACGGCGAGGCCTTCCAAAACGATTTCGGCGTCACCGTCGCCGACGCTTATTTCATCCAGGTGCTGGCCTATACCCCGAATCTCCTATCCCGCGGGGATGCCACCTACAAATCCCCGCCGTTGGATACGCCGTCACCGATCCAGAAGGAATCGATCAGCGGCGTGCTCTGCGCGTTGACGGTCAGCGCCCGGGATTCGATCGTGGTGCCGCAGGGGCAATGACGACCTGAAATCTCGAATCGCAGGGCGGGCTTTGCCCGCCTTTCTTTTTGGCCGACTAATTTCGTCTTGACTTCGTTTCCGCACCGCCGCAAATAGCCCCGGCGCTTGCCTTGGCGGCAGCGCCCACTGATTCGAAAAGCTCCACCCACCCCTAACCGTCCCTCCGCGCCGAGACACGGAGGGCTTTGCCACGGGAGGTTTCATGAACAAGCATCAGATCTACGACGGTGTGCTCAAGGCGCTGTGGCGCTGGGCCGGCGAAAACGACTATCAATTTCGGCCCACCCCGCGCATCGTCACCGCCACCGGCGCCTGCGAGAACGTCGACACCCTCTGGGAGGTGACCTCGGCGAATGTCCCCGGCGAGTACTACTTCGCCCAGACGGGGCAACTCTACCTCGAAATGTCGCTCGCCGAAGTGCCGCGCGCCTTCACCGTCGGCTCCTCCGGACGCGCCGAGGCGACCATCGACCACCGCCACCTCCGTGAATTCACGCTCTTGGAAGTCGAAGGGCGCGGCGGCTTCCCAGAATTGGTCGGCACGATCAAGTCGCTGTTCTCCGCGATCGACGAGGTCTCGGCAACATGGGGTGCCGAGCCGATCGCTTCGCGTCTGCAACTGGTGACCTATTCCGAGGCCCTGAAGAAACTGGAATTGGGAGCCGACTCCTGGGGCGAGGACTTTTCGCACGCCCAAGAGATCGCGCTCTGTGCCGACGGGCCGGTGCTGTTGACCCATCATCCTGACCCGCAACCTGCCTTCGGGCCGCGGCCCACATTGGAGAAATTCTTCAACATGAAGCCGACGCCGACCCACAATGGCGATCGGCCGACCGTGCAGTCGTGCGATCTGTTGCTCCCGATCTCCGGCGAGTCCCTCGGCGGCGCCGTGCGCATTCATCAGAGTGACGTGCTGCGCGCCCGCCTGCTGAAATCCGGGATGTTCGCCACCCTCCAGCGGCGCGGTCTGGGATTGGCGCAGTTTGCCGACTACCTCGGACACATGGAAGCCCAGGGGCACCTCATCGGCGAGCACTACGGCTTCGGCGTCGGGATCGACCGGGTCGTGCAGTATCTCATGGGTGAGACCGACATCCGCCGCTGCGCCGGGTTCCTCGTGAACACCGACCTGTCGGCGGCGCCGGTCCCGGAGAATGGCAACGGCCATCATCCGGAAACGATTGAGGCGATCCTGGCCGAAGTCTGATCCCGCACTTCACTGACCAATTCCCAACGACGCGCCCCGCAGCAACGTGGGGCGCGTCTCTTGTTGGCAACACGACGGAAGCGGCACCGCTGTCCCTTGGAGGGAACAAGACTTGTCCTTTGGACATTCACGCGGTATTCCTTGGCCCAGGGCTGCTCGCGAAAAAGGGACTGGCCCAATTGAAACCGTGACATGATGAGGAGGGAACCGTGAAACTGGGCGCGCTCATGACGATCGCTTTGCTCGGGCTGACCACGACGGCCTTCGGTCAGGATTCGCTGGCCTGGAAGCCGACGGTCGACATGACGCTCACACTGGCTCAGAACGCCTACTCGGACAACTGGGCCGGCGGCGATGCGGGAAGTCTGACTTGGGTGGCCGGGGCGAATCTGGGTCTGGAGCGGCAGTTTCCGACCTCGTGGAACTGGCGCAATGCCCTGCATCTGGCCTATGGCCAGACCCACAGCCAGGACGCCGAGACCAAGGACTGGCGTAAACCCTTCAAATCGACCGACCTCATCGACTTCGAGAGTCTGTTGCGCTATCTGAACTGGAAGGCCCTGCCGCCCTATGCCGCCTTGCGTTTGATCAGCCAGCTTGAGGACGCCACGAACCCCAACCACAAGCTGTACCTCAACCCGATAGATCTGACTGAATCATTCGGCGTGACGCGCCTGGTCTACAAGCAGAGTGACGACGAGATACTCACCCGGGTCGGCGCCGGGCTGCGCCAAAGGATCATGCGCGCCTACAGTTCCGAATCGGACAAGACGACGACCACGACCACCAAGGACGGCGGCATGGAGTGGGTCACCGACGGGAAGTACAAGATCCCCCATTCCAGCGTCCTTTGGAAGACGAAGCTGACGGCGTTCAAGGCGCTGTTCAACTCGCGTGCCGACGAGTTGAAGGGCAGACCGGAAGAAGACTACTGGAAGTCCATAGACGTCAATTGGGAGAACACGCTGTCGGCGCAGGTCGCCAAGTATCTCGTCGTGTCGCTGTACGTCCAGTGGCTCTACGACAAAGAGGTCGCTCGCGGCGGCCGCTTCAAGGAGACGATCACGCTCGGCTTCGCCTGGAAGATGATCTGAGCGAGTAATTCCGGGGCTAGATGATAACCTCTCCCTCCGGCTTGCCCCGAGCGGGGTCGAGGAGGAGAGGACGATCCGTCCGAAGGACGGATCGGGTGAGGGAAATCTCCTACCCATTTGTCCTGTCAGAAGCGCTATAGGATGACAGTCGGTCAGAATCCAACACAGGGAGGGAACATGTTCAGGGAATTCAAAACCTTCGCCATGCGCGGCAACGTGGTCGACATGGCGGTCGGGATCATCATCGGCGCGGCGTTCGGCAAGATCGTCTCATCGCTGGTGGGCGATGTTCTCATGCCGCCGATCGGCCGGCTTCTCGGCAATGTCGACTTCAGCAACCTGTTCATCTCGCTGTCGGGCGGCACCTACGCCTCATTGAAGGAAGCGCAGGCCGCCGGGGCGGCGACCATCAACTACGGCGTCTTCATCAACACGATCATCGACTTCATCATCGTCGCCTTCGCGATCTTTATGGTTGTCAAGGGAATGAACCGGATGAAGAAACAGGCAGAGACGCCGGCGGTCCCGACCACCAAGCCCTGTCCGGAATGCCTCTCCGAGATACCGATCAAGGCGACCCGTTGCGCCCACTGCACGGTCGTCTTGGCGAATGTGTGACCATCACGGGCGGCCACAGGGGCCCGCCCCTACGACACACGTGCCATTCCATCGTAGGGGCAGGCCCCTGTGCCTGCCCGATGTCATTTCATGAGTGCGAAAGGGGGGATTTGAACCCCCACGGGTTGCCCCACGGGATCCTAAGTCCCGCGCGTCTGCCAATTCCGCCACTTTCGCATCGCACTTCCCTGCCATCTCAATATAGACCTGCCATCTCGGTCACACAAGGTGACGCCGGAGATCGTAAGCCCACGGCTTACGCCGTGGGCTATTGACTTGCGCCCCTTCGGGACTCCGGGATCCCACCCTTCGGGTGGGGCACCGGAGGCGTTGCACATGCCCACGGTGCGTCGAGACCCGGCCACGAAACCTTTGACCAAGACGTCCGTATTATTGAAGGCGCCGCCATTTCGCGTCGGCAGGCGGCGCTCAGGCCGAATCGCATACTCACCCCTACCACGCGGAGCCGGACTCCATGTTCAAGAAAATCGGTTTGGGGATCACGGGCGTGATCATCGTCGCCGGCGTGATCTTCATCATCATGAACCGTTCCGGGCACGGCGATGCCTCCTTCAAGCTGGTCAAAGTCGAGCGCGGCACGATCATCGACAAGGCGCTGGCGATCGGACGTATCGAGCCCGACAATGAGATCGCCATCAAGTCCAAGATCTCCGGGCTCGTGAAGAAGTTGCTGGTCGAGATCGGCGACTCGGTGCACACCGGCGACCCGCTGATCGAGGTCGCTCCCGATCCGACGCCTTTGGAGTACGCCGAGGCCAAGCGCAATGTCGAGCTGGCGGCGGTCGCCTACGACCAAGCCAAACGCGATTATGATCGCGCCAAGGAACTGAGTGACAAGAACCTCATGTCCACAAATGACATCGAGAAATACCGCCAGACATTGGACGAGACCGATCTGCGACGGAAACTCGCCGAGGAGAGATTCTCGCTGATCGAGAGCGGCAAGACCACGATTGCCAACAAGGCGGTCGAGTCGGTCATCCGTTCGCCGATCACCGGCACGGTGCTGGCCCGTCACGTCAACCAGGGTGATCCGGTGGTGCCGCTGACGTCATTTCAGGAGGGGACGGCGCTGTTGACGCTGGCATCGATGGAACGACTATTATTCAAGGGCACGGTCGATGAAATCGACGTCGGCAAGCTGCGTCAGGGAATGCCGGTCGATTTGAAGGTCGGCGCTCTTCCCAGTGCGCCGGTGAAAGGGGAGCTCTACAAGATATCGCCCAAGGCGCGCAAAGAAGACAACACGGTTCTCTTCGACGTCGAGATTCATCTGACGTCGGTTCCAGACACGGTGACCTTGCGCGCCGGATACTCGGCCAATGCCGAGATCGTGATCAACCGCAAGGACTCGGTTCTGGTTCTGCCGGAACGGCTGGTGACCTTCCGCGCCGATTCCGCCTATGTCGAGATTCCCACCGACGTCAAAGATCAGGCCAAGGAGATCCCGATCAAGACCGGCCTGTCCGACGGCTTGCAGGTGGAAATTCTCGCGGGCCTGGATGATAGTGCGCAGGTGATCGAACGGCCGCCGAAGGAGATCAAGTAGGGGCACGGCCTGCCGTGCCCGGACATACGTTCCGCAGGGGGCTAAAAGCCCCCTGTCCTCGAAATCAGAATCGACATGCCGCTGGGAGTGTTCATCACGCAGTTGTGGCGCGACGTGCGGTCGCAGAAGATGCGCACGACGCTCACGGTCTTCGGCATTCTCTGGGGAACGGCGTCCGTTGTCTTGCTCCTGGCCTTCGGCAAAGGGATTCACGCCTCGCAGCAGGCGGCCTTTCGCGGCCTCGGTGAATATATCGTGATCATGTGGCCCGGTCGCACCTCCAAGGTGTATCAGGGGCTGGCCCGCAACCGCGTCATCCGTTTTCGCGAGGACGACGCCCGTCTGCTCAAGGCCCAGGTTCCGCACATGGGCAACATCTCGGCGGAGTACATGCTCTGGGATGCCAAGGCGCGTGTCGGCAAAGTCGAGAAGCTGATCCAGATTTCCGGATGCTGGCCCGAGTATGCCGGGATGCGTAATGTCATCCCCAACGCCGAATCGCGCTTCTTCAATGACGAGGACATGGCCGGTCGCCGCCGCGTCATCTTCATCGGCCCGGAATTGAAGAAAGACCTCTTCGGCGATGAGCCGGCGGTCGGACGGATCGTCTTCATCAACGGCGTCCCCTTCACCGTCGTCGGCGTGATGATCGAAAAGAAGCAGGATTCCTCCTACAGCGGCCGCGACACCCGTCGTGCCTTCATTCCCTCGACGACCTTTCAGGCGATGTACGGGCGGGAGTATGTCAACAACATCGTCTTCCGCGCCGACGATCCCAGCCGCACCGAGAGCGTGAAGAAGGGGGTCTACAAGGTCCTCGGCACCAAGTACAAGTTCGACCCCGACGACAAAGAGGCGCTCGCCCTGTGGGACACGACCGAGCAGGAGCAGTTCTTCGGCGTCTTCTTCGTCGCCTTCCGCATCTTTCTGGGCGTGATCGGCGCCTTCACGCTGATCGTGGGCGGAATCAGCATCTCGAACATCATGAACGTCGTGGTCGAGGAGCGCACCAAGGAGATCGGCATCAAGATGGCGATCGGCGCCAAGCCGCGGTTCATCATGGGTCAGTTCGTGTTCGAGACGCTGATGCTGACCGCGGTCGGTGGACTGTTGGGCTTTCTGTTTGCCTGGGGTGTCGTGTCGATCGTGCCCAGCTTCAAGATCGAGGATTACATCGGTACGCCGACCATCTCCACCTCGGTGGCGGTGGCGGCGCTGTCGGTGCTGGCACTGATCGGGTTGGTGGCGGGGTATTTCCCCGCGCGACGGGCGGCACGCTGCAATCCGATCGAGGCGTTGCGGCTGTAAGGGTGGTTCGTGACAGTTCAGGACCCAATCGCCCCAACTGTCATGCCGAGCGCAGCGAGGCATCTGCTGTTCTCTTGGGGACGTCCCCAACAGCAGACCCCTCGCTCCGCTCGGGGTGACAACGGTGTGGCCCCTGCGCGGGAACTGTAAGCAGGAACTGTATGGGCGCCGTGATCTTCCTCAAGTACTTCTGGGCCGAGTTGCGGAAGCAGAAAAAGCGCGCGGCGTTGACCGTGGCGGCGATCGTCTGGGGGACGATGTCGATCCTCCTGCTTCTGGCGTTCGGCGAAGGACTGCGTACGCAATTGGATCGCAACAGCCGCGGTCTGGGGGAGACGATCATCATCGCCTGGGGGGGCCAGACCTCGATCCCGTACCAAGGGCTGCCGCGCGGCCGACGGATCCGTTTTCTGCCCGAGGACGTGGACGTCCTCAAGCAGAGTATCCCCGAGATCGAGCGCATCGGCGCGGAGTACTCCAATTGGGGCGTCGATCTGGTGCGGGGGCAAAAGGTTCTTTCCCAACATGTTTGCGGTGAATACCCGACCTACCAGGAGATGCGGTCGCACTATCCGACCGCCGGCGGCCGCTACTTGAACGAGTCCGACATGGAGCTGAAGCGGCGCGTGATCTTCCTCGGCTATGAACTGGCCACGAAGCTCTTCGGAGATGAGGACCCCGTGGGACAGACCGTCATGCTGGCCTCTGTCCCCTTCACGGTGATCGGCGTCGGCCAAAACAAACAACAAATGGAAATGTACGGCGGCCCGGACGTCGACAAGGCCTCGATCCCGGCCACAACGTTCCATTCGCTCTTCGGCAACAAGTACCTGAGCAACCTGGTCGTCCAGCCGCAGTCGGACCAGCTCGCCGAGGTGGTCAAGAGCCGCATGTATCAGGTGATGGGTGCGCGGCAGAAGTTCGACCCGACCGACAAGCAGGCGCTCTCCATCTGGGATACCATCAAAGGACGTCGAGAGATGCGCAACATGATGCTGGGGATGCAGATCTTCATGGGCATCATCGGCGGCATGACGCTGCTCATCGCCGGTGTCGGCGTGGCCAACATCATGTATGTCGTCATCCGCGAGCGCACCAAGGAGATCGGCATCAAGATGGCGCTCGGCGCCAAGCCGAGGACGATCTCCGCCCAGGTGCTGCTGGAAGCGCTGTTGATCTGCTTCAGCGGCGGGGCGATCGGGATCTTCGTCTCGCAATTGGTCTGCGACCTGTCGGCACTCGTGCCCCGCGATCCGAAATCGGCGATGGCCTGGCTCGGTAACCCAACCATCTCCGTGCCGATCGGTCTGATCACGATCTCGATTCTGGCGCTGATCGGCCTGGCATCGGGGTATTTCCCCGCCCGCAAGGCGGCGCGACTGAACCCGGCGGAGACGTTGCGATATGAATAACAGGAATACGGCGGGCGGCTTGTCCCGAGCGAAGCCGAGGGGAGCCCACCCTACATCCGTCAACGGGATTCGTTTGTAGGGGCGCATGGCAATGCGCCCGCCATCCAACGTCGGACTTTGTTCAGAGGAATGAACGATATGACACAGAACGGCAACATCATCACGCTATCGGATGTGCGCAAGACCTACGACACCGGCAAAGTGCAGGTGGAGGCATTGCGCGGCGTCGACTTGGTTCTGCGGCGCGGCGAATTCGTCACGCTGGTCGGCCCCAGCGGCTCGGGGAAATCGACCCTGATGAACATCATCGGCTGTCTCGATGTGCCGACCGATGGCACGTATGATTTCAACGACGAGCCGGTGCACAAGTTGTCGGTCAACCGTCTGGCGGAGATCCGCAATCAGGAGATCGGTTTCGTCTTTCAGAACTTCAATCTGCTGCCCTATGCGACCGCGCTGGAAAACGTCGAGTTGCCTCTGGTCTTTCGCGGGATCAAGGCCAAGGAGCGACGTCACCGCGCGCTGGCAGTGCTGGAACGGGTCGGCCTCGGCGATCGCACCGGGCACAAGCCCACCGAGCTCTCCGGCGGTCAGATGCAGCGTTGCGCCATTGCGCGCGCGCTGGCCAACAATCCCTCATTGATCCTGGCCGATGAGCCGACCGGAAACCTCGACACCGCCTCCGGGCGGGAGATCGTCGACCTCTTTGAGGAGCTGTGGAAGGCCGGGCACACGATCATGATCATCACCCACGATCCCAATCTCCCCATGCGCAGCGAACGCACCCTCCATTTGCGCGATGGGCGCCTCGAGAACGGCAACGGCGCGCACGTGTGATCTCTTCATGAACTATGTAGGGGCGAGGCGTTGCCTCGCCCATGGGCGACCCGGCGGGTCGCCCCTACGTGGATTGAATGCGTGCCAGATTGCAGTCCACCCGCAGCTACGGAAGCCGGATCAGCCGCGTCTCCCCCGACTCCTCGTGCCACACCATCGCGTCGATACCGGCGGTACGCAATTCCGCCCGCTCGGCATCGCCGAATTGACGCCACTGGCTCATGCGGTCAAACAGCGTCCACGCCTTGCGGGATCGGTGTGTGATGTATCCATTGGCCGATTTCTTGCCGTGAAACGTCTGCCAGTACATGTAGCGATTGCAGATCTGGCTGGAGGCGGCGATCGGCCCATCATAGATGGCGCGGATTGAAGGATCGCTCGCCACCTGCTGGTAGATCGGGGGAACCGTCATCTCCCACAGCCGGATGCTGGTGCGCGTGTATTCCAAGAAGAGCCCCACGATTAGGACCAGTGTGGCGATGATCGCCACTGGCACACGTCGCAACGCGCGGTCGAGTCCAGGATGCTGCGCCCGCCAGATGGCGAAACCACACGCGCAGAAGACCACCAAACACAAATGTCCCAGCATCGCCAGCCGCCCCGGGGTGCGCGACAAACCGAGATAGGGAACGGTGTCAAACAGCCAGCGATACGGCATGATGCCATCGAACAGATACCGCCCGCTGATCTTCAACGTCGGTCCCAGGGACAAGATCAGGAAGACGGCGGCAAGCACAAGCCAACGCCACGGCGCGTGTCGTCGCAACAAGACGATGACCGCCACGGTCGCTGCCAATAGAATCCACCCCAGAAAGATCTCGCTGCTCAGCCCCGGCGCAAACCCGCCCTCCAAGTGCAACCACTGTGCCACCAGACTGGTCTGGGTCGTCGGCACAAACAGATCGGAGATGGCGGCGGAGAACTGGACGGTGTCCTCCCAGCGCAGGTTCCAGGGCGAATCGACGTGGCGCAGGGCAATCAAGCCGGGGACAACAAGAACCGCCACTATGGCCGCGCTCAACGCGGCCATCATCAGAATGCGTCGCCGATTTGCCGCCTCCCGAAACGCCCCCCAATCGACCAGCACACAACCGATCAACAGAAGAACGGTGAACGCGGTGCCGGTCAGGCAGGTATGGAACATTGCCGTGAGGCAAACCGCCGCGCCGATCGCGGGCCTGATCCCCGGCTGCCGCAGCAATCGCAGCGCGAAGTGGACTGCCAGGATTCCCCAGCCGAACGACAGCAGATTGAGGTGGTTCAAATGCCAGATGCGATACGGCGCGCCGACAATGAAGATGCTCCCCCAGAAAGCGGCCAACGTGCTGCCTGAGAATTGACGGATCAACGTGAATGCCGCCAATCCCGTGAGCACGAACGACAGAACGATGAGTGCGTTGAACACTGAAGTGCTGTTGATCGCTGCACCGGTGATGGTCGAAACCGCCAGCGCCACCAGATTCGTCAGCGGGCAGAGGTGGTAGGCCAGCCCGGTTCCATAGGGGAAGTAGATGTCGGTGGTCCAGTACGGGTTCTGATGGAGCGCAAAGAGCGCCTTCTTCATCCACCAGAAGAACCAGATCGTTTGAAACTGATCACCGGAGGCATCCGCCTCCGGCGTGTGCGTGGTGAAGTGCAGAATCAACGGCCAGGTGAAGAGGATGGCGATACCAACGTATGCGACGACAAGCGCGGCATAGAGGCCGACCGTCGTACGTGATGCTGTCGGTGTCGCCGTGTCCATTGGCGGCAAGATGGCACGGTGCACGCCGGATCGCAACGGGCGGGATGGAGACGCACTGAACTGACAAGATGGTGGGCAGAGCCCACCCTACACTGCGGAATCACTTCGTCTTCGTAGGTTGGGCTTTGCCCACCATTGACGCGCATGGCGTGACAGGGGGTATCAGCACGCCCCAGACTCGCATGTGCGTGCCCGGGCAAAACGCACCGCAGTCCACACGCACAAGAGGCCGTCACAATTCGGACGGCCTCTTGTGCATGGCACCCGATGTGACAAATGAAGAGTGAAACTGATAACCTCCCCCTCCGGGAGAGGTCGATCCGTCCCGAGGACGGATCGGGTGAGGGAGCTCCTCCACGCGTTTATTCTGTGAGAAGCCCAAGAGCCGTCAGGGTCGAGGCGACTTCTCCATCACCCTGGCAAAGGACAAGATCGCCTCCCACTGCCCGGCGGCATGGATGCCCGCCTCTTCCAGCACCTTCTCGGCAGAGCCGCTGCCAAGGTAATGGTGGTGGCGGAACGAGTGCAGAGTATGGTCCAGCCCGAGCGATGAGCGCACCCAGCGGTACATTGTCGGCAACGTGAAGTCGGTGATTCCCATCGACTCGAAGGCCAGCCGCTCGGGGAAGATGCGCGCCTGCTCGGCGGGATCGAGCAGGTTGAACATTTCGACGGAGGAGACATAGTAGACATTCATATTGAACCCCGCTTGGTCCAGACGCGGGAGCACATCGTTGACGAAGATCGTGGCCACGCCGTTCCCCTGCAGAACGATGGTGCCGTGGTATGCCTTGGCGCCGGCATCGGCCTGGCGCAAGGCATACACTCCATGGACGGCTTCCGTCACCGGGGGCAGCCGCAGCTTGTCCCGGTCGACGAGGACATCGGCCGGACGAGTAACAAACGGCGCCAGCACCGCCGGCCGTTGCCGCAACGCCGCCACCACCAGCGGCCAGATCTCACGCGCATCCCACGGCGTCAGTGTGATCACGACCTTGCCCGGAAAACACTCCTGCAGCAGTTGCAGCGCCTGCGGGTCGGCATGGGTGGGGCCGTCCTCGCCGGTCTTCACCCCCGCGTGGGCATTGACCATGATCCAGGTGTCGTACGGCTGACCGGTGATCGCCTCGCGCGCCTGCTGGCCGATGCCGTGCAAGCGGGCGGTGATGTGCTCCAGCGCCGCGATGAAGGCGCCATACGACGACGAGACACCGATGTGCCCGCCGAAACTGGCCAGCCCCGACATGAAACCACCCATGGCATCCTCGCAGATGCCGCCGATCGCCACGAGCCGGGAGCCGGGATTCCGCACGGTGTGGTACCACCCCTCCGCGAATCCCTTGCCGATGTTGGCGACGCTGGTCGAGCCGGAGAGATCGGCGGCGGCGGCGAAAAACCCGCCCTGCGTGCGCCGATTCAACTCACCGATGGCATGTCCCAGCGCATCGCGCAGCGTCACTGCATCGCCGGGCTTGTAGCGGAGCGCCTCCGGCGGCGCCTCGGCACTGATCTGCGGATCAGTGTAGAGCGTTGCCAGCCGCGGCGCCTGCTCGGCGGGACGGCGACGACGTTTTTCGAGGCGATCACGCGCAGCGGCCAGCCGGTCGCCGGCAAAGGTCGACAGCGCGCTGTCCTTCTCGATCACGCTGCGCACAACCATCAACGAATCGTAGTAGCACTGCTCGATCTGGACCGGCTTGGCCTCGCCTGAGAAGCGCGGAAACACGACACCGAAGGCACTCTCGAACTCCGCTAGCGACTTGTAGTATCCCTCCGAGGCGAATTTGTGACCGGCGCCGTGCGAGGAGCGTCCCTCGACTCCGTACCGCCATCCCTTGATCGTCCGGTAGACCACCGCCGTCGGCTGGCCATTGTCGAGCGACAGTGCCAACTCCTGCGCCGCCAGAACCTGACGGAAGTCCATTCCATCCGGGACCAGAATCGCATTCCAGTCATGGAAGAGTGCCAGCTCCAACGGGTTCCATTGCACATATTCGCCCGGCCCCTTCTCATCGAGACAGACATGGTTCGAGTCAATCGAGGCCTGGTTGAAATCGACGTGGAGGATGATGTTGCGCAACCCGATGGTGGCGGCGGCGGCGAGCGCCTCGTGCACACGTCCAGGGGTCATCCCTCCTTCTCCTTCGAGGACATGCACGCGGGGCGGGTCATCGCGATACACATCCAGCGCCCCCATCGCCACGCCGAAGGCGGTCGGCACGCCGACGCCGCTGGCGCCGGTGGCATGCTTCACGAATGGGACATAGCAGGTCGGATGACCATCGAGCGGCTTGGCATTGAGGCGGCGGAACAGCGGTGTCTCGTTCGTCGGGTTGCGACGGAACCCCAACAAATCCTCGAGTCGCAGTTGCCGTTTCTCCGGTGCCAAGAGATCGGGACGCGACACCCGCGCCAACTCGTTGCGCAGCGCCCAATTCGCATACAGGCCCATCGCCTTGTGCCCGGCCGCATATGACAGGATATCGTTGTCAGGACGATCCGGTTGGCTCAGATCGTAATCGAGCGCCCGATAGATGATCCCGTGGACAATTCGCCCCGATGAAATACTCCCCCCGGGGTGTCCGGAAGTGGGGACGAAATTGTAGAGGACGGCGCACAGCGTACGGTACATCAGATCGATCTTCTCCCACTGCGCCAATTCGTTCTGATCCCACCGGATCGCCACCGCCGAGGGCTCGGCCGTGATGTCATGGTAGCGGCCCCGACGCGGGCGGAAGATCGGCTGCGAGTGGGCAGCGGTTGGATTCTCGGCAACAGTCGGCATGGCAGAACTCCTCGCCCGGATCGCAGGCGGCTGATGGCGATACGCCAATGCGGCCAGCCGCAGAACGACGGAGCGACAGTCATCGACCCGCGCCGGGCCCGTTCCGTGCTCAACCTACGTCATTCTGGCGTAGAGATAAACGGGCTGAGCGGTGGAATTGACGGCCCGCTGTCAAAATCGGCCCGCGATCGGCTTCCCATATCATGCCTGTGCTGTCGGGCGCAGGCGCGTCGTGCCACCAAGTTCTAGCAGGTTGCTGGAAGACCCAAGAAATGCGGACCTGTCCGACCATTGTCATCCCGAGCGGAGCGAGGGATCTGCTGTTTCTCCCTATGAAACCGACGGCAGATTCTTCGCCCCGCCCAACAGCGGCGGGGCTCAGAATGACATGGATTGACCTTTTTCAGCAGCCTGATAGAGCGGCATTGTGACGATAACGCCGGAACCATCTGAGAAGAACCAGGAAGTAATCCGCGGGCGCGATGCCGTCTCTGTCTCCCGCCGTTGACCACGGTGCACGACCGCCCGCCCGACAGTCGTTCCGATCAATGAACCGGCCACCACGTCAGAAGCAAAATGCACGTTGCGATTGACCCGGGCGAAGGCGACCATCCCGGTCAGACCGTACGCCGTTGCCTTGACCCACAGAGGATCATAGTGCGCCGCGATCACAGACGCCACGGAGAAGGCGCGCGTGGCATGACCCGAGGGAAACGACGAATGGCCGCTGAAGGGGTCGAACTTGTCCGCATCAAGACTCTGGAAGGGGCGGTAGCGACCGACGGCTTCCTTCAGGGCCGGTGTGATGATCTGTGAGGCGATCAGCATGGAGGCCAGACCATCCCAGGCGACCGCCGTCGCCTGGGAGTCCGCGAGCATCGCTCCGGCCATAAAGAACCCCCCCCCCAGCGCGCCGACCGCATACCCGGCCCCGAGTGGCTCGACCGCTTCGACGACGTGATCCACAGTACGGGTGCGGTTCCGTTGCGAGAGAATCCGAATCGGTTGATCGGCGAACCCGACCGAAACAACGGTCGCTGTCAAGAGTGAGAATCTCTGCCGGTCTCGTCCTCCCCAGCGGACCGGAGATGTCAGCACGCCATATGTGTTTTGCAGGAGGAACCGGGCGCGACCCACGAACTGTGCGCTGATGGCCTGCCGTGTCGCGCCAAAATCTCCTTGGGCCGCCTCGGAATCCCCGCTTCGTGATGCCACGGACGCAATATCGCCGCTACCACGGGAGTATTGTGACCACCTCGGCGCGATTGCCGCGGCGGCGGGCGTCGCCACGCAGAAAAGCGCCGACAACAACGCTCGATCGACAATCGCTCTGGGGATCCACATGGATGTTGTGCCACAGGTCTTCAAACCCGTGCCGCCTGCCTTCCCGCGGTGGGGATTCACCGTCGCACGGCACGCGGCCCGCCCGCAGGCAACAGCTTGTACCCGGCAACAAGCAGCGGCAACGCAAAGCAGAAGTATGTGATGTCGAACCGATCCCCCCAGAGCGCCTCGGCGAGCCCGGTCGAGGCCACGATCGAAAGAAACGACACCGCGGCCGCAACGAAGAGCACCGTGCCGGAGATCAAGAACATGCTGGCCAGCGACTGCGCCCGCAGACTCAGGAAAACGGCAACGAGGAGCAGGACGACTCCCAGAAAGACGGGCAGTTGCGCCAGCAGACGCTCGGAGGTCAAAGGCCCGAAGCGCGCAAAGGCGCCGGGGTCCCAGAACCAGAAGGGCAGCAACGTCGCCGTGAATGTCAACAGCGACGCAGCCAACAGCTCAACGGCGATTCGACGCTGGCGACGGAAGACGAACACCAGGTAGGTAATCCAAATGACGAAGGCGACGGCGCGCGTGGACAGGACAAGCCCTCCCAGCACGCCCAGAAGCAGGCGCTGTGTGACACTCGCGCCCGGCGCGAGCTCTTCGATCAGGCATACGGCACCGATCACCAGCACAACATTGCTGAACAGATCGCTGCGCACCATGATCTCATACAGAAATGCCGGCGCCGTTAACACCAAGAGCAGACCTGATGCGGCCTGCGCCGGCGCATGGTGGCGGAGAATCAGCGCCAGGATGATGAAGCTGATGATCTGGAGAAGCCCGACATTGCCCAGCAGATGGAAGGGGAGCATGATAGCAAAGAGCCCCGGGAATCCGGAATGCAGGTGTGGCGGCCGATACGGAAAATCGGCATGCAGCAGGCGTCGCAGCCACTCGTTGGCGGCGCTGTAACGGCCGCTCCGTGTCCCTTCCGGATCAACGCGCAGCATGATCAGAAGCAGAACGACCGATGCCACGACCACAGCGGCCACATACGTCGCGCGGCCCCGCAGCATCCGGTCGACGACACCGCTGTCGGCCACCAGGAACAATGCCGCTGCCAGGGCACCGTAGGCCACGCAGGCCCAAAACGGCGAGATACCATACCGCGGGACGTACTTGGCGATGAACAGTAGGTTGATAAGGGGATAGACCAGAAGGAGAATCCACCACGCGACACGAACGCGGCGATTCCTCTGCGTGCGCTCTTGTGGGTTGACTTTGCCGCTCACCATCGCGGGACTGATCTCGGTTCAGGCAGGACGGGCCATCGTGTCTGCGTCCGAACCAGTGTACCAACGCCCGACGCGCGGGATCAAGCGTGTTCGCAGTGTCTCTGCGGCCTGTTGAAAGAGCCCTCCCACACCGGGAGATTGCCTCGTCGGCGGTTCACTGCCGCGAACCACCTCCTCGCAAACACACTCTGAGAGTGTATGATGGAATGGCTGGAGACGGACGATACCCTCACCCCAGCCCTCTCCCTGAAAGGGAGAGGGGGGAAGACTAACCTCTCCCTCCGGGAGAGGTCGATCCGCCGTAGGTGGATCGGCCTGCCCTGAGCGACTTGCCCTGAGCGGAGTCGAAGGAAGTCGAAGGGGTGAGGGCGTTCTTCGTTGTTTCTATTGGAAGCCCGAGTATTGGACAGACTGACAGTCGTTGCGAGGAGGTCCGCCTCAGCGGCCCCGTCGCCGCGATCGCTCCACTCTCCCTTGAGAACGGCCACGGGAAACCCACAGAAATTGTCAAGGATTTTGTGAAATTCCCCCCGAAGCAACCTTGCCTTCTCTGGGAATTCACGAATGCTCTGGCACGGCGAATGTCGACACCGTCCCGTTGCTACGGCCGTTATTCGTTCACCAATAAACGGTTGTGACGGGCCGCGCGGAACTCATGCGACCGCCCCAAGAAGTGCCGCGTCACGGCCTCTGCTCAGGAAGAAAGTACGAAGCCGAATCTGGTGGCAAATTCCCGCACAGTCCGTGAAGAAGATCACAATTATCTTTGACTTTTGCGCCGATTCCATCAATTGTGGTTTGTGCATGTTTCTGTTGGCCGGCGCTGACCGCCGGTGATTCCTGACACACGTGGAGTTTGAAATGAGCGAGAGCACCTCTGTCGGAACTGGTCACGATTCCGGCGGTCCGATCACGGCCGATCTGCTGGTGGTCGGGGCCGGGATCGCCGGGATGACGGCCGCCATCGAGGCGGCGGAGGTCGGCAAGAAGGTCATCCTGGTCGAGCGCGAACCAACCATCGGCGGCCGGGTGGCCGCCTCGCACCAGTACTTTCCCAAGCGCTGCCCGCCGACGTGCGGCCTGGAGATCAATCTCCGTCGCATCCGGGCCAACCCCAATGTGCGGGTGTTGACCCTGGCCGAGGTCACAAGCGTGACGGGCGCGCCCGGTGCGTGGACGGTGCCGATCCGGATGAATCCACGGTTCGTCAACTCCAGATGCACGGCCTGCGGCGAGTGTGCGAACGTGTGCGAAATCGAACGCGACAACCCGTTCAATTACGGGTTGGACAAGACCAAGGCGATCTATCTCCCCCACCTGATGGCCTTCCCCTTCCGCTACGTCGTCGACCCCCGATATGCCGCCGACGAGCGGATGAAAAAGTGCGTCGAGGCCTGCCCGTATGATGCCATCGAACTCGACATGCCACCCCGCACCGTCACGGCCCATGTCGCCGCGATCATCTGGGCGACCGGGTGGCGTCCCTACGATGCGTCGAAGCTCGACAATCTCGGGTTCGGTCGTTTCCCGAACGTCGTCACCAATGTGATCATGGAGCGGCTGGCGTCGCCGACCGGCCCGACCGCCGGACGGATTGTCCGGCTCTCGGACAAGGGGGAGATTCGCAAGATCGGCTTCGTCCAGTGTGCCGGGTCGCGGGATGACAAGCATCTCCCGTACTGCTCCTCGATTTGCTGTCTGGCCACGCTGAAGCAGGCCACATACGTCCGCGCGCAATACCCCGAGGCGGAGATTCACGTCTTCTACATCGACGTCCGCGCGCCCGGACGGATGGAGGACTTCTACACCGACGTCAAGGCCGACGGGAAGATCTTCTTCCATCGCGGCAAGGTCGGTCGGATCACGGAAGTTGCGGGGAGTCGGAATCTGATTCTGGAAGCGGAGAACACCCTGACCGGGGAATTGACCTCATCCGAAGTCGACATGGCGGTCCTGGCGACCGGCATGGTGCCGAATACCAAAGTCGACCCGCTACCGGTGAGCGCGGCGCTCGATGACTACGGTTTCCTGCTGTCGGGACAGAATGCGGGCCTCATCGGTGCCGGAGTCGCGGTCCGCCCGCAGGATGTGGCCACTTCGGTCCGGGATGCCACCGGCGCGGCCATGACGGCGTTGATCGCAGCCACGGGGAGATAGGACGATGGAGATCAAGATCGGCACGTTCATCTGTGAAGGATGCGAGATCGCCAAATCCATCGACCTAGCCAAGCTGGTCGAAATCGCCAAGGGCGACAAGCAGGTCGGTGTCTGTCAGACGCATGGCGCCCTGTGCAGCCCGGCGGGGCAGGACATGATCCACGCGGCGATGGCCGAGGGGCAGTTGAATCGCGCCGTCGTCGCCGCCTGTTCCGAGCGGGTCTTCCCCGAGGAGTTCAACTTCGGCCGCGATGTTCTCGTTGACCGCGTCTGCCTGCGGGAGCGGGTCGTATGGTGTCATCCCCCGCAGGATGAAGACACCCAGATGCTGGCCGAAGATGCCATCCGGATGGGATTGGCCAAGGTCAGAACCAGCCAGCCGCCGGAGCCGTTCATTGCCGAGACCAGCAAGGACATCATGGTGATCGGCGGCGGCACCACCGGGATGACCGCAGCCAAATCCGCCGCCGCCGCCGGGTACAATGTCACTCTCGTGGAAAAAGAGGCGGAGTTGGGCGGGTGGGCTCGGAAGTTCGTCAAGGTCTTCCCGAAAAAGCCACCCTATCAGGACCTTGAGGATCCCGGCTGGGATGCGCTCGTGCGCGCGGTCGAGTCCGACCCGAAAATCACCGTGCACAAGTCGACGGTGGTCGAAAAGACATCCGGGCAGCCCGGGCAATTCGAAGTGGATTTGCGCAATGGTAGCCGATCGACGCACCTCCGGGTCGGCGCCATCATCCTGGCGGCGGGATGGAAACCGTATGATCGCGAGAAACTCACGCGCTGGGGATTCGGAGTCTCGCCGGACGTCATTACCAACGTCGACTTTGAGGCGATGATGGCATCCGGGGAGATCAGACGACCTTCCGACGGAAAGAGCCCGGCCAGCGTCGCGTTCATCCAGTGTGCCGGTTCCCGCGACCCCGATCACCTCCCGTATTGCTCGGCGGTCTGCTGCCGGGTCTCGCTCAAGCAGGCGAAATACATCCGGAACCGTCTCCCCGGGACCAACGTCTTCATCGTGTACAAGGACCTCAGGTCCCCGGCCCAGTATGAGCGGTTCTATGCCTGGGCTCAGGACGACGATGGCGTCTTCCTCACGAAGGGGGAACTCGCCGCCGTCGTGAAAGAGCCCGACGGCAGTGTCAGTCTCGACGTCGGCGAGACCCTTCTCGGTGAGAACATCCGGATCCAGGCCGATCTGGTGGTGCTCGCCACCGGGATGGTTCCCGCCACGAAGGTGGAACCCGACAGCGATGCCGGGGCTGCGGAGACGGCCTCCACAGCGGCCCCGGAAGGAGAAACGGGGACGGTGGCGCCAGCCGAGGGCGTGACCGCCGATGGCAAGAAGGAAGCCGAGTCCGCCGAAAAGGGTGCTCGAATCCTCAACCTGACCTACCGTCAGGGGACCGATCTACCGACGTTGAAATACGGTTTCCCCGATTCCCACTTCATCTGCTTCCCCTACGAGACACGTCGCACCGGCATCTACGCCGCCGGTGCCGTGCGCGCCCCGATGGACTTGGACGCGGCGGGAAATGACGCCGATGGGGCCGCCCTCAAGGCGATCCAGGTGGTGGAAGCGATCGCCCGCGGCGAGGCGGTCCACCCGCGCGCGGGAGATCAGACCTATCCCGAGTTCCTGATGCAGCGCTGCACGCAGTGCAAACGTTGCACCGAAGAGTGTCCGTTCGGCACGCTCGATGAGGACAACAAGGGCACACCGCTGCCGAACCCGCTACGCTGCCGCCGCTGCGGCATCTGCATGGGTTCCTGTCCGGAGCGTATCATCTCCTTCAAGAACTATAACGTCAACATGATGTCGGAGATGATCAAGTCGATCCACGTGCCGGACGAGTTCGAGGAGAAACCACGCATTCTCTGTTTCATCTGCGAGAACGACGCCCTCCCCGCGCTCGACATGGCGGGGATCAAGCGGCTGCAATACAACGCGATGATCCGGTTCGTTCCCCTGCGCTGTCTCGGATCGATGAACACGATCTGGGTGAATGATGCACTGGCGGGCGGATTCGACGGCGTCTTGCTCTTGGGCTGCAAGAAGGGCGATGACTACCAGTGCCACTTCGTGCGCGGCAGCGAGCTGGCCGACTACCGGGTCGGCAACGTCCGCGAGAAGCTGAAACAACTGGTTCTGGAAGAGGAACGCGTGCAGCTCAACGAGGTCTCGATGTCGGACTGCGACCAGCTACCCGCGATTCTCGATGAGTTCTTGGAGAAGATCGAAACGATCGGGCCCAATCCCTACAAGGGCATGTAGACGCTTGCGGCCCCCAACGGAATGAACGGAAATGGTAGATATCCTCGCCCCAACTCTCTCCCGGAGGGGGAGAGGGAAAGACAACCTCTCCCACCGGGAGAGGTCGATCCGGCCGGAGGCCGGATCGGGTGAGGGTGTTCTTCACTCATTCATTATGATAGAGGTTCTTAGGTCAGGCGAACCGGTTCGGCGGATCGCCCTCCCGAAGACGACCGTTCGTCATTTCGTTAGAGGCCCTTGGAGGATCACCACCAAGCTGTGGAGTGCAAATGGCGGAAACCCGGCCACTCACCCCTGACCCCGCGTTGATCCGTGACGTGAAGCGACTCGGCGGGAACACGCTGAAGAAGTGCTTCCAATGCGGCACCTGCTCCAGTGTCTGCAATCTGTCGAGCCCATCGGCGCCCTTCCCCCGGAAAGAGATGGCGTTGGCCGGATGGGGCCAGTCCGAGCGGCTGGTGCGCGACCCGAACGTGTGGTTGTGTCACCAATGCAACGATTGCACGACCTACTGCCCCCGTGGGGCACGGCCCGGTGATGTCCTCGCCGCCATCCGGGCCTATGCCTACAAGCACTTCTCGTTCCCCTCGTTCATGGGACGGGCCTTGGCCACTCCGCGGGCGCTGCCGGTACTCGTTTTTGTCCCCGTAGTCATCCTGCTGGCCTGCGTTGTGTGGCTCGCGCCGCAATCCGTCGACGGCCGCTACCTCTTCGGCACCGCCGCCGTCATCGACTTCAATCTGTTCCTGCCGCACCAGTATGTCGACGCCCTCTTCGTCATCGGCAACATCATGATCTTCATATTCGCCGCCGTGGGGTTCCGACGGTTCTGGAAGGGGATGCAACGGCCGGGGGAGAAGTACGAATTGTCCTTCGTGGGCAGTCTGCTCAAGACAATCCCGGAAGTGCTGTCCCATCGAAAATTCCGGGAGTGTGACACCAACAGGCCGCGCACCTGGGGACACCTGTTGCTCTTCTATGGTTTCCTCGGCGCCATGGTGACGACCGGTGCGATCTTCGTGTCGATCTTCGCGCCGCACTACCTCGAGCAGATCGGGTTGCAAGTGCTCCGCCCGCTCTTTGAGTTACCGCTGAATCTTCCCAACCCGATCAAGATTCTCGGCGCCCTCAGCGGGGTGGCGCTGGCGCTCGGGGGCGCTCTGTTGATCATCCGGCGGTGGGGCAAGAAAGACGAAGTCGGCGCCAACGGCTACACCGACTACCTGTTCCTGTATGTCATCTTCCTGGCCGGGGCGACCGGAATGGCCGCCTGGGTGGCACGCTGGGCCGGCACCGCGACGATTGCCTATGGGAGCTATTTCGCGCACCTGGTTTGCGTCTTCTTCCTCCTCTGGTATATGCCGTATTCCAAGTTCGCCCACATGATCTATCGCTTGCTGGCGCTGGCGCAGGCAAGGCGGCTTGGATACCTCGACCGGCGGAGGTGATGTCCCGGGCGGGTGCCCGTCCGACGCTTTGACATCCGACGGGTGCAGCGTGGAGAACTGACCGAACCTCGGCAGCCGGGACAAGCGATAGCGTTAGGGAGCAGGCCTCGTGCCGATCGTCGAAACCGCCTTCCCCTTCGTCCGCTGGTTCAAGGGGTACTCCTCCGCATCGCTGCGGAGTGACCTGATCGCGGGTGTCACGGTTGCTCTCGTTCTCATCCCGCAGTCGATGGCGTACGCCCAATTGGCCGGGCTCCCGGCCTACTATGGGCTCTACGCCGCTCTGTTGCCGCCCCTGGTGGCTGCCCTGTTTGGCTCCAGCCCCCAACTGGCGACCGGCCCGGTCGCCGTCGTGTCCCTGATGACGGCCGCCTCGCTGGCCCCTCTCGCCACGGTCGGCAGTGAGACCTTCATCACGTACGCCATCATGCTCGCCCTCCTCGTGGGCATCATCCAGTTCGCACTGGGTGCGTTGCGCCTTGGGATGGCGATCAATTTCCTGTCTCACCCTGTCGTCAGCGGATTCACCAATGCGGCGGCGCTGATCATTGCCACCTCCCAGCTCTCCAAGGTCTTCGGCGTGTACGTGGAGGATGCTCCCCATCACTATCAGACGGTCATTCGGGTCATCAAAGCGGCGCTGGCGTACACGCATTGGCCGACGGTTTTTCTCGCGGTGCTGGCATTCGCCGTCATGATGCTGCTCCGGCGGATCAGCCCCCGGCTGCCGGCCGTGCTGCTCGCCGCCGTCGCCACGTCGGTGATTGCCTGGGCGACGGGGTATCACCACGACCACCGGGCGAGCATGACCGACATCCGTTCCGTCGAGGTGACGAAGAAGATCCAGATGTACAACGCCGTCACGGCGGTCCTGGCCGTCAAGTCCCAGACAAACGTCGACCTGGGGCAGCAGATCTCGGGCGCGGAAGAGACGGAAGGCGTCGGGTCGGCCGGTGCGGTGGCGCTGGAGGGTGAAAAGTCACTGCTGCATGTCGGCATGTCCCACATGAAGGCACTGGCCGAGGACTGCCGTCAGGACTTACGCGGCTATCTGTTTCTGGCCGCTCGCGATTTTTCCGGAGGGATGCGGTTCTATCTCAGGGGAGACTCGTCGATCGGCCCGGGCGTCGACGCTGGCGTGTGGCGGCTTTTAGTCCGCCATGGTCCCATCGACGAGACCGCGATGACGTTTCGGCGGGGCGGCGCCATCGTCGGCCAGATTCCCGCCGGCCTGCCGGGCATCCATGTCCCCAGGATCGACTGGGCCGCGGTGCCGCACCTGCTCCCGATGGCGATGATCATCTCCATTCTGGGTTTCATGGAGGCCATCTCGATCGGTAAGGCGATGGCGATCAAGACCGGGAAGCGACTTGACCCCAATCAGGAATTGATCGGCCAGGGATTGGCCAACATCGTCGGCTCGACCGCACAGAGTTATGCGGTGTCCGGGTCGTTCTCACGCTCGGCCGTCAATCTGCAAGCCGGAGCCGTCACCGGACTCTCCAATGTCTTCTCCAGCGGCGTCGTAGTCCTGACGCTGCTGTTCCTGACACCGTTGCTCTATTACCTGCCCGAACCGGCGCTGGCGGCCATCATTATGATGGCCGTCTTCAGCCTGATCCGGGCACGCCCCTTCGTGCACGCATGGAAGGCGCAACGATACGATGGCGTGATCGGCGTCATCACGTTCGCCGCCACACTCCTGTTCGCGCCCCATCTGGACCGGGGCATCATGATCGGGCTGGGGTTGACACTCTTGGTCCATCTCATTCGCGACATGAAACCCCGTATCGCCCTGTTGGCGCTGCATCCCGATGGGACCTACCGCAACCGGAGAATCTTCCAACTGGCCCAGTGCCGTCATATCGCCGTCGTCCGCTACCAGGGGTCGCTGGTCTTCGCCAATGCCGACTACCTCGAAGAGCAGATTCTGGAGCAGGTGGCGGACATGCCGGAGTTGAAGCATGTGCTGATCGTCGGCAATGGCATCAATGAGCTCGATGCCTCCGGCGAGCAGATGCTGTCGGTCACGGTACAGCGGTTGCGCTCCGCCGGATATGACGTCTCATTCAGCGGGCTCAACGACTTCGTGCTGAATGTCATGCGACGAACCGGCCTCTACGATCGCATCGGCGAGGAGCACATGTACCGCAACGCCACGCGGGCCATCGAGAGCATCTGGAAGAAGACCCACGAGTTGTCCCAGGAGACCGAATGCCCGCTGATCGTGCCCGTCCGGGACGTCATCGCCGCGGATCGCGAACCGCCGCGTCGCTGGTGGTCCGCCAGGAGATCCTGAAGGTATGGAGTTACGACGATAGCTGTGGCCACACAACAGAAAGGAAGCACACACGATGTCCAAGAAGGCGGTTCAAGACGAGCTCGTAGCGATCATGCGCAGCTGGCAGAAGATCGAGAACGCCTCGGTCGCCTCGACCGGGAGGGTCATCGAGAAGACCGACAATCCGATCGTCCGGCTGGTGATGGAGATCATCCAGCGCGATTCGCAGATGCACTACCGCGTGCAGGAGTTCATCGCCGACTCACTGAGCACGAAGACGGTGACGCTGACGCCGGATGAGCTGGGCGATGTCTGGGGCATGATCGAGGACCATATCGAGCTGGAAAAGAAGACCGTCGCCATGGCCAGTCAGGCGTTGGCCGCGCTGAAGGGGAGCAAGATGGTCGTGCAGGAATACCTCCTGCACTACCTGCTGGAGGATGAGAACAAGCACAATCACATCCTCGAGCAATTGAGCGGCATCAAGAAAGGGATGTACCCCTACGGTTGATTGGTCGGGCTGAATTCCGCCCCCCCTGGGAGGACGATGTCACCATAGAACCGGACGCGACGACACAGTGGGAAACGGCTCCGCAGGTGCGTCGTCCTCCCAGAGCATCGTTGATCGTGATCGCCTCAACTGTACCAAGGGGAAATCCCATGGCGGAATTTCCCCTGGCACCTGCGAGTTCGCCACGAGCGGGCGAGACACAGGAATGGCATCCTACTTGCGAGATGCGAGTCTCTCCCGCGTCGCTTTGGCCGCCGCTTTCGGGTCCTTGAGCGCCATCTCGTGGCAGGCCTTGCCGCAACAGGCATAAGACTCGCCGTCGACTTCGAGGTAAGGAATCGAAGGGTCGATCACAAACTCCTTCCCACATCCGCACACTGCCTTGGTGCCTTTGTCGGTGACGGCAACAACGTTCGCCACTGCCAAATCGACGCGCGCTGTGCCTGTGAGCTTTGCCGTGGCGGCCTCTGCCATCCGGGCTGCGGCAGCAGGATCCTTCGCAGCCATCTCATGACATGTGTGCGAACAACAGGCGTAGTACTTGCCGTTCGCCGTGACGTACTCGGTCTTGTCGTCGGGCGTGAACACCTTGCCGCATCCGCAAACGGCGACCGAGTTCGCGGCCTTCGACTGGTCGGCGTGTGCCGCTGAGGACATCGCAAGCGGGAACGCCAGCAAGGCGGCCACAAGGGCAGTTCGTTTGATCATCGTCGATCTCCTTTCTTTGGGCAGTTTGTGTAGCAGTTGATTCGGATTATCGCGCTGTCGACAACACGCCGACGTGCCGGCTCACCGACCGGTGCGATAGCCGGTCGAATGTGATTCCGGTGATGATTCCGTAGATGACATGCCCCATCAGACTGGGCATGGCATTCTTCATGCCTTCCACATGAAGTTGCGCCGGCATCCCAAGCCAGATCGGCATAATCAATAGGGTGCCAAGAAACCACCAGATGACGCCATAACCGGCTCCCCAGCCGGCGCCTTGAGCGGGCGTTCTCACTTTGCTGCCGAGAAGAGTCCCGAAGGCTCCGCCGATCAGGGCGCTGTTGATCATATGGACGAGGAATCCGATCACGCTGGAGTGGCTGCCGACCAACTGCGCCACCATCGGCAACATGCCCATCATGCCCATCAGCATGCCGAAGGCCACGCCACCCGCCATCCCGGCCAGTGCACCCAGAATTGGATTTCGTGTTTTCATCACGCTTCTCCTTTTGAGACTGTCGGGAGCAGGCTCCCGATCTCCGTTCACGCGCATTCACGGATCAAGATCGCCTGGAGCTTGGCCTTCGCCCCCGGTACCAGTCGACCCGTGTCTCCCAAGTCCTCACCATCAAGACTCCCCGCCTCCTCGCGGACCAGTGTGCGGAGGAGTCGCAACTGCTCTTCGAACATCGAGCACCACTGACAGAACAGAAGGTGTGTCCGGACCTTGAGCCTGTCACCCAACGACAGGTGCTGGTCCATGCCGGCGGAGACGAGACGCGTTACGTCCTCGCAGCTCGGCATCATGCGGCTCATCAGGCGCATCGCCCGCAGCTTGATTGCCAAGGTTCGTTTCATCGCCTCACCGCTTTCGTGTTCGTCTCTCCTCGAGCCAGTGGATCTCCAGGCACCGTCTCAGACTCTTGCGGGCCCGGTACATCATGACTCGCAGGTTGGTCGTAGAGACCCCCAAAACGTTACAGACTTTTTCTGGGGGCATTTCCTCAACCTCGCGAAGGGTGAAAGCACGGAAGAGCGAGCTCGGGAGGTCATCCAGGCACTTCTTCAGCAACCCCCTCAACTCCTTGGCTTCCAGTGTGCTGTCAGGATCGACCGCCCAATCGGCCGGATGTCTTCCCGTCTTCCAGGACCCGGGGAGAAGGGAACCTGTCCGAAAATCAGGGTCTTCCGTCCACGAGTCGAGATCGGTATCGGAGATTGCCTCTTTGCTCGTCCGGCGGAAGTAGTCAAAGACCTTGTGTTTGAGGATGGATATCAGCCAAGTTTGTTCGTCGGAGAGACCTGAGAACTGGCTGCGTGCCTGAAGCGCGGCCAGAAACGTCTCTTGGACGAGATCCTCCGCGGCGGAGCGATCCTTGACGCGAGCGAGGGCGAAGCGATAGAGAATGTCGCCGTGCCGATCCACCCATGAGCGTGGATCGGAAAGACTATTGCGATTGTGGTCTCCGGCATCGGGCATTGTCTGTTAGATGCAAAACAAATCAAATTCACGATTGTTCACTCCAAATTAGAGTCGATGACGCAGCATACATTCCCTCGGAGGACCATATGGCATGGATCAAGAAGATCCCAATCGAAGAAGCGACCGGGCAATTGAAGTCGATTTTCGATGCGTCGATACAGAGAGCCGGACGAGTGTATCAGATTGTCCACATTCAATCGCAGAATGCTCCTGTGCTCTCAGCGGCCTTGGACCTCTACCGCGCGGTCATGTATGGACGGTCTCCTCTGACCAGGCGCCAACGTGAAATGATCGCCACTGTGGTCTCGACTGTCAATCAATGCCACTACTGAATTGAAGCTCACGGAGAGGATCTCCGTCTCACAGGTGTGTCCACCGACGACGTACAGAAACTAAGATCGGATTGGAAAACGGCGCCCCTGGGTACCGTAGACCGGGCGATTTGTCGGTACGTCGAAAAGCTGACGCGGGAACCGGCTTCGATCGCCCAGGCGGACATCCAGCACCTGCGCGATGCCGGGCTCGATGACCGCGCCATTCACGACGTATGTGCTGTGACGGCGTACTTTGCGTACATCAATCGTATCGCTGACGGGCTCGGCGTCGACTTGGAGCCGGAGATGAATCCACGAGATGGCATCTGAACGCGATCCACACGGTGGGCGCGCTGGCCCGGCTGGCCGGGCTTCCTCCGACGACGGTGCGCCACTGCGACGCCGCGGATTGCTCATGCCGACTTCAGAGGATTCAGGCGCGAGGAGGAAGACTGGAGATAATCCCGGTCCGGTTCGCCTGCCAGAACGCCACCAACTCCCGGACCATTCCCGAAATCGTCCGCGTGCCGGTTTCCAGCGCCACCGACAGTCCCAGAGCGCGAACCGCGTTCGATGCCGCCGGCCCGATCGTCACGATTCCCGTCCGGGCAAGAATCTGCCGCCTTTGGTCGTCCGACAGACTCGCCGACAGAGCCGTCACGGCCGGCCCGCTCGTGAACAGCGCGAGGTCCGGGGGATAGGCGGTCAATTTCTCTTTCACTTCATCGGGCCAGACGAGCGCGTGGGTCTTGTAGACCGTAAGCGGGACGACGTCGATTCCCTTCCGCGTGAGTGTCTCCTCCGTCGTGGAATCGCTGGAGCTCCCGCGCACGCGCACGACCACGGCCGGCGACGAAGCCAATAGGGACGCCAGTTGGTCGGCGGGCGACGCCTCCTTCGCTTGTCCCAACACGAGGTCGGCAGACAGCATGTTGTCCTGCAGCGCACCGACCGTGCGCCCCCCGATCGCGGCGATCTTGTACGCGGCCAACGCACGGATGTCGCCGCGTCGCGCCCGCCAGTGTTCGAGAAAATAGCGCACGCCGTTTTCACTCGTGAAGAGCAGCCACCGCCGTTCCCGGTCGATGCGATCGAAGACGCGCCACCCCTCTTCATCCGTCGCCGTCACCGTCGCAATCGTGGCGAACGGCTGTACTTCCGCTCCGAGCCCGCGCAGCGATCGGTACAGCGGCAGTGCCTGATCGGCCGGCCTGGTCACCAGGATGCGCACGCCGAAGAGCGGTCGATCCTTGATCCAATGGAGCGTGTCATGCAGACTCACGGTCGCGCCGATGACAAAGACCGCGGGGGGACGGATTCCTTGCTGCCGGACCTGCTCCGGGAGCTCGCGCAAATCCGCGCAGATCACACGTTGCGTGGGGAACGTCCCACGCTCGATCGCCGCCGCCGGTGTATCGGGCGGCATGCCGGAATTCAGCAGCCGCGACACGATGTTCTCAATCTCGCCCACGCCCATATAGATGACGAGCGTCCCGGACGGCGCCTGCCCGATCCAATCCCACGGCACGTCCGCCGACTCCTCCCCCACGGACTTATGCCCGGTGACAAATGTCACCGACGACGCCTTCCGTCGGTCCGTGCATGGGATGCCGGCAAAGGCCGGGGCGGCGATTCCGGAGGTGACTCCGGGCACGATTTCAAACGGAATGCCGTGTTCTGCGAGTGCCTGCGCTTCCTCCCCGCCACGCCCAAAGATGAAGGGATCGCCGCCCTTGAGACGGACGACTGCCTTGCCGGCCTGGGCCAGATGGATCAAAAGCCCATTGATCTCTTCCTGCGAGCACTTGTGTTTGCCGGCCTTCTTCCCGACATAGTGCCGCTCGACCCCCTCCGGCAGCGCCGCGATCAACTCGTCGGGAACCAAATCGTCATAAACGACCACATCGCAGGTTCGCAAAAGACGCATGCCCCGGACGGTGACCAACTCCGGCTCTCCCGGCCCGGCGCCGACCAGGTATACGCACCCGCTTGTGTGCTCGCGGTCATCCATGGACTGTCAACCTTTTGGACTTTCTAACAGAATATACGAAAAGAAGACGCCCTCACCCGATCCGCCTGCGGCGGATCGACTTCTCCCGGAGGGCGAGATTAGACTTCCCCTCTCCCCTTTGGGGAGAGGGTAGGGTGAGGGGTCAAGAATCCGCGCACGACACATGCCGAAGCCCCGACGCACCTTGAATCCTCCATCTTGTTACAATCAGTTGCATAACCCGATTTCTGTGCTGTCGGGTGCCCACACCCGACCGCAGCGCCGGGTGTGGGCACCCGGCGCCACGACGCTTGAGAGTGAGTCGTTGGGGTTATGCAACTGATTCTAGTGTCGTGTCCCGCAAGTCCCACGCATAAGTTTCAGGCTTTCGTTTATGCGCCTCGACCATAACCCGTTGCAT
>JBFMGX010000018.1 GCA_040752595.1 Candidatus Zixiibacteriota bacterium | reverse complement strand
ACCCGGTGTCGGGAAGTACAGGTGCCATGACGAGTACGGGCTGCCCGCTTCGGCCTTCTGGTGGAACGACGCATGCCAGGCGTTGTCACCGTCCGGCTCGCCGCCGCAGTAACCGCCACGGGCAAAGGTGCCCAGAGAAATCGTCACGCCGTTGTACGGCTGGTTGAAGCCCGTCCCGATCGTGTAGGAACTGTAGCTCACAAACCGGTCGGGATCATCGATGCTCGCCGGGATCTTGTCCCAGAACATCCAACTGAAATGGACGATGGTCCCATTCGCACACCGACCGACCTGATGGTGCATCGTGAGATCGTGCTGGTAGTCGTATAATGTGTTGCCGACGGCCAGCGACCCAACCGGATCGGGAGGCGGTGCGCTGGCGATCCTAAACACAGGGTTGACGAGGAGCGATTGGTCACCGACTACCGTGCCTTCCGTACCCGGAGCGGTGCGGCCTCGACCATCTGCGTATGGGTTCCAATGGGCATTGGCGCGCCGACGCTCCAGCTCGGGGTTCATCAACTGCTGCATCCGCCTACGCCGCACCATCTTCTCCACAGTCTCGGGGGAATCGGCCGCCTGAATCGTGACCAGCCCCAAGGAGAGACCGAGCCAGACACAGCCGAGAAGCCAGAGTAGCGTTCGAATTCGGCGCATCGGATTACCCTCCAAGGCAATCGCGCATGTAGAGAACCTGATTGTGCCAGCGGTGTCAGGGAAAGGACATGCGACCCGCACATCCTCGATCTCAATGTAGCGTGGTCAAAGCCGGTGTCAAGCGCCATGATTTGACCAACGAGGCCCATAATCGACAAATATAGTCGTAGAACGATGTCGACGAAGCCACGGTGGCGTGAGCCTGTTCCGGTGGACAGTTCTCCACTTGACAAGTACGGCTGTCATGCTTCAACTGTGCTAGGACGGCTGGGAAGACAGGGGATCGGACCTGCGGCCTCTGATAAGAAGACGGATGAAGAAGCACCCTCACCCGATCCGTCCTCTTGACGGATCGACCTCTCCCGGAGGGCGAGGTCAAGTCTGCCCCGAGCAAAGTCGAGGGGGTGAGGGGACGCAACAGAGGCATGGTGCTGGCGGAGGAACCCGATGAAAAGCGCGATGGAACGCTACTTTGAATTCGCCCCGCGTGGCGCGCGCTGGCGGGATGAACTGGCAGGCGGCGTAACGGCGTTCCTCACCATGGCCTACATCATCTTCCTGCAACCGGCGCTCTTGGTGCAGGCGGGGATGGACTTTGGGGCGGTGCTGGCCGCCACATGCATCTCGGCGGCGCTCGCCACGGTGATCATGGGTGTCTGGGCCAACTATCCGATCGCTTTGGCCCCGGGTATGGGGGAGAACTTCTTCTTCGTGTTCGGCGTGGTGATTGCCACGGGGATGGCGTGGCAGGAAGCGCTGTCGGCTGTGTTCTATGCCGGTGTGATCTTCGTGGTCCTCTCATTCGGGCCGATTCGCCGCGCGGTCCTCGATGCGATCCCCGACGTCCTCAAGGCCGCCACTGGCGTCGGCGTTGGGATCTTCATCGCCTTTATCGGCTTTGCCGATGCCGGGATCGTGAAGAACAATCCCGGCGGCTTGGTGCAGTTGGGCGATCTGTCCCATCCGGCGACGCTGCTGGCGCTGGCGGGCTTGACCGTTACCGGGATCCTCATGGTCCGTCGTGTACCCGCCGCGGTGTTCTGGGGTTTGCTGCTGACCGCGATCGGCGGGATGATCGCGGGGTTCGTAAAGCTGGATGGAATCGTCGCGGCGCCGCCGTCACTGGCGCCAACGCTCGGCAAGCTGGACTGGACACCGACACTCGATTCGGCGTTTCTGTCGGCGCTCTTCGTCTTCCTGTTCATGGCGGTCTTCGATGCGACCGGGACACTGGCGGCGCTGGGCAAGCGCGCCGGGTATTTCGTAAATGGGAAGCTCCCGCGGGCGTCACGGGCATTCGCAGCCGATGCTCTGGGCGGCGTCGGGGGGGCGGTCCTGGGTACTTCGACCGTCACGGCGTACATCGAGTCGGCGAGCGGCATCATGGCAGGGGCGAAGACCGGCGTGGCGGCTCTCGTCACGGCGGCGTTGTTCCTGATGTCGTTGTTTTTCGCGCCGCTGGTCAAGGCGGTCGCGGGTGGCGTGCCGATCGCAGGAGGGGGGATCTTACGGCCGATCACAGCGCCGGCGTTGATCGTTGTCGGTGCATTGATGGTGCAGATGGCACGGGAAATCCCCTGGGACGATCTGACCGAGGCACTTCCGGCATTCCTGATCGCCATCGGGATACCGTTGACGTTTTCCATCAGCGACGGGCTGACGTTCGGATTCGTCTCCTATCCCATCGTCAAAGTCGCAGCCGGTCGTCGTGCCGACGTGCATCCCGCCATGTATGCGGTGGCGGCCCTGTTCATCCTTCGCTACGTGGTCGCATGAGCCGACGACGCACGGCGCGATGCCCATCGGGGCGAGGAGAGCGTGCGGCGGAACATGCGGGTTGGCCCTCGTCCCAAGTCGGCGGGGGCCAGCCGGGCTCTCGGGCGCGAAACCTCATCCGAGAAGCCACGTACCAATCCGAGCGAGTGAGGGGCCAGGCTTTTCTCCCGGCTGGTGCCATGGTAGACGCAATCCGAGGAGGTGGATCATGTCCGGTGTGAGCGGTTCGGGCAGCCGAGTGGTCTTTGGTCTGACGGTCGTGGGGCTGGGGGTGCTCTTCCTGGTCTCGACTTGGACCGGACGCAGTGTGGGCGCGACGTTTGCTCTTTTCTGGCCCGCGCTCATTATCATTGTCGGTGTATGGCAATGGGCGGGCATGAGATTCCGCCTCGCGCTCTGGCCGCTGCTGTTGATCGGTTTGGGTGCGGCACTCCTGGCCTTTCGATTGGAGTTGTTGAGTCTGAGGACGCTCGTGGCGCTGCTCGGTGCGCTGCTGATCGTGTCGGGGCTCTGGCTGGTGCTGCGTCGGGCCCAGCCGGCGGCGCGCGCCACCTCGGAGGCAGACGCCATTGATCAGTGGGTTGTTTTCGGCGGCGTGGATGAAGCGATCACGAGCCGGCAGTTCAGCGGCGGCAATGTCACGGTTGTCTTTGGCGGCGCCGAGGTCGATTTGCGTCAGGCGGCATTGGCGTCCGGCGATGTGAATCTCGATCTCCTCGCGATCTTTGGGGGCATTGAGGTCCAAGTGCCGGAGGACTGGCAGGTCGTCGTCGATGGCTCTGCCATCTTGGGGGGAATCGAGGACACAGTTGGGCGCGCGGATTCCCAAGCCATCACTGGTCAGCCACGATTGCTCATTGATGCCACGGCGATCTTTGGCGGCATCGAGGTCAAGCGGTAGCTGGATCCGCGAACCTGCAGTCCAAGGTACCTCAACCGCCATGACGGTCGAGTCCTTCATCCCCCCATGACACAGATTCCTCGACCGGTTCCAGGTGGGTGTCGACGGTGCTCTTGGGGAGAGCCGCGACGATCTTGGCTTCGACCTCCTCGCAGAGGGCATGACCGCGCTGCACCGTCCAATCTCCGGGCACAAGGATGTGCAGGGCGATGAATCGGCGTTGTCCGGCGACGCGCGTTCGCAGGGCGTGGAAGGCGACACCCTCCACCCGGTACGGTTCCAGGATTTCGGCAATGACCTGCTGATCCGGCTCCGAGATCGCCGTATCGAGCACGCCTTCCGCCGTGTCGCGCAGGAGGCGCAGCCCGGTCCAGACGATGTTCACGGCGACGATGATCGCCACAAGGGGATCGAGAATGAACCACCCTGTCACCCGGACGAGACCGACCGCGATGAGGACGCCGCCGGTCGTCCAGACATCGGTCAACAGATGGTGTGCGTCAGCCGCCAGGGTGATGGAACGAAGCCGTCGCCCGGCGCGCAGGAGCATGACCGCAACCGTGCCGTTGATGACCGCGGCCGCCCCTGAGATCGCCAACCCGGTCCAGACATTCACCAGAGGTTGTGGGTGCAGCAGGCGCTCCCATGCGGTGGCGCCGATCCCCACAGCCGCCAACAGGATCAGCAGTCCCTCCGTGGCGCTGGCGAAGTACTCTGCCTTGGAGTGCCCATAGGCGTGCTTGGCATCCGGGGGGCGGCCGGCAACGGTCAGCGCCCACACCGCTACGAGCGCCGCGGCGAGATTGATGAGTGATTCCGCCGCGTCCGAAAGCAGTCCCACCGATCCGGTCAGCCAGTAGGCGACCAGCTTCAGGGCCAGGGTCAGGATGGACGCGGCCACGGACAGATAGGCGTATGTGCGCGCCTTGGGAAGACTGGCGGTGCCGACGGTGGCTGCATTCCCCATAAGTTGGTGGGCCGCGATCCTCCGCGCGGATTCGTTCCGGCAATCTCGGCCAACGATGGCAGTGAGGCAACGGCGCGTTTTCGCCGGCCGGCATCCGGGCAGGCCCATGTACGGCGGCGAGTCGATCTTCGAAGAACTTTGACAACGCGCTGTCAATCACTTCCGGGGAGCCGTTGACAGTCCCGGGGGAGGCCGGTATGTTGGGCCACTTTTGCGATTGGGCAAACACTGTCCTTGGGGAGAGGAGACACAGCGATGGCCGACAAGAAGGCCGACCTGGCGGGACCGGGAATCGGGAACTACGACGAACTGGAGAAAGTGCTGCCGAATGACTACGACTCGCTCCTGAATCCGCGGGATACCCAGCGGGCGATCACCGTGGCCAAGAACCACATTGAGGAGGGATTGTGCCGGGAACTCAATCTCATCCGTGTGGAAGTGCCGTTGATCGTGGACGTGGAGAGCGGCGTCAATGATTATCTGGACCGTGACGGATCGCGCACGCCGATCCAATTCCACATCTCGAATGACTACGACAAGCATCCGATCGATGCTCAGGTCGTCCAGGCGGCGACTAAGTGGAAACGGATGGCGTTGAGGCAATTCGGGATGAAGCCCGGCGAAGGGTTGTACACCGACATGCGCGCCGTCCGCAAGGACTACTTCCTCGACCACGACCACTCGGCCTATGTGGACCAGTGGGATTGGGAGTTGGTCATCACGCCGCAGCAGCGTACGCTCGACTTCCTGACCGGCGTGGTCGAGAAACTCTGGAAGGTCCTGCGGAGCGCGGAGGCGCATGTCCGCAGCCAGTTCCCGCAACTGAACTCCAGCAAGTACCCGCCGATGCCGGAGAAACTGACCTTCCTACACGCGGAAGAGATCCTCGAGCGTTATCCCGATTTGCCGCGGAAACAGCGCGAGACAGAGATTCTACAGGTGTATCCGGCGATCTTCATCTATGGGATCGGCTGGACGTTGAAGGACGGCTACCCCCACGAGATGCGGGCGGCGGATTATGATGATTGGGTCACGGAGACAAAGTCGAGGGACGGCCGGCCGATGCACGGGCTCAACGGCGACATTCTGGTGTGGAACCCGGTGACACGCCGCCGCCACGAGCTTTCCTCCATGGGCATTCGCGTGACTCCGGAGACGCTGAAGCAGCAACTGGAGATCACCGGGCAGATGGACTTTCTCAAGCTGCCATACCATCAGGCGATCATCAACAACCAGATTCCGCTGTCGATCGGCGGCGGCATCGGCCAATCACGCGTGTATATGTACCTGCTGCGCAAGGCGCATCTGGGCGAATGCAGCGTCACCGTATGGCCGCAAATCCTCAAGGACATGTGTCGCAAGAAACGAATCTACGTGCTGGAATAGCCGGTTGCCGACCTGCGGTCATCCGAAGGGGTCCGGGGGAACATCCCTGGACCCCTCTCACTTTCGGCTGCCGTGCGGTGGGGGCATCAGGGTCGACGGAGCGCTTGATTTGCTCCTGAGATTCTCCGTATTTCAGTTCAGGGACGATTGACCGATGTCGCGAGCCCAGGAGATCATCCGCAAGGCCCAAGAGGCGGCCGGTGCCTTCCGCCGTCTCGATCAGAAGCAGACAGACGCGATTGTCCGCGCCGTCTATCTGGCGGCCTTGGACCAGCGCGTCCCGCTGGCACGTCTCGCACACGAGGAGACCGGACTGGGGGTCTGGCAGCACAAAGTGCTGAAGAACGTGATGGCCACGCAGCTTGTCTATGAGGACATCAAGAGAGTGCGTACAGTCGGCGTAATCGCGGAAGACACGCGCAGCGGGATCGTGGAGGTGGCGCAGCCGCTCGGTCCCATCCTGGGCTTCATTCCGATCACGAACCCGACCTCGACGACGATCTTCAAGATCCTCATTGCGATGAAGACACGCAATCCGCTGATCGTCAGTCCGCCGGCGGGCGGGCGGCGCTGCACGATGGCGGCCGTGGACATTTGCTATCGGGCGGCTATTGGAGCCGGAGCGCCCGAGGGATGTGTGCAGTGTCTGGACAAGGCATCGCCGGAGACGATCAGTGATCTGATGTCGGACCGCCATTTGGCACTGATTCTGGCAACCGGAACCGATTCGGTGGTGCGCAAGGCATCCACGTCGGGCACACCGACGATCGGCGTCGGCCCCGGCAACGTCCCGGTGTACATCGGCCAAACGGCCGACATCCCGTTTGCCGTTCGGAGCATCGTCGAATCGAAGACCTTTGACAACGGGACCGTGTGTGCCAGCGAGCAGGCCGTGGTCGTGAAGCGCGCGGTGGCCGACGAAGTGGTCGCGGAGTTCCGGAGGCAGGGAGCGCATTTCCTCTCGTCCGATGAGATTGAGAAGGTCGGCCTGGTGGCGTACGATCGGGAGCGACGGATGATGCGGGCGACGATCGTGGGGCAGTCGGTCCCCGCGATTGCGCGCAGCGCCGGCATCCGTGTTCCCGAGCAAGCCGTCCTCTTGATTGCGCCCCTTGATGGCGTCGGACCGGATTACCCGCTGTCCGCCGAGATCCTGGCTCCCATCCTGGCGTTCTACATCGAAGGGGATTTCGATACGGCCATCGAGCGCTGCAGCGAGATCACGGTGTTTGGTGGACTGGGGCACACTGCCGTCATCTACTCCAACACCGATGAACGGATTGAGTACTTCTCGCGCGTGATCGGGGCGGGGCGCATCCTGGTCAACATGCCGGCCACGTTTGGAGCGTTGGGCGGCATGTTTAACACGCTGCCCCCTTCTTTCACGCTCAGTTGCGGCACCGGCGCGCACAATACAACGACCGATAACATCACGGTGCGGCATTTGCTCAACATACATCGCATCACGCGCCGTCGTCCCAACCCGCGGTGGCTAAGCTTCGACAAGGCGGACTACATGAACGAATCGCTCTCTGCCGCGCGCATCGAAGCGGAATACAATCGGAACTTCTGATCGTGGGCCTGTGAGTTCCGCCGGGGTCGGGGTCGCCGGCGGGCTTGGCCATGCCGCTGGCTGTCCGAATGGAGTTGCGGCTGGGCGGCGACGCGGTATAACTTCCTGGCAGAGTCGTGCCCGCGCGACAGTGCGGTCGCGCGATGACCGGAAAGGGAGGAAGAAATGAATATCGTCAACCGATGGGTCATCATCGCTGCCGCGGCTGCCGTGGTCGGGCTGACCGGCTGCAGCACGAAGGATCAGAAGTCGAGCCAACCCCCGGCTTCGGGGACGGAGACGACGTCACCGGCCACTGGGCAGGAAGCGAAGCTCCCGGCCGATGTGAAGACGGAATCGTTGGCGGTCTCGACAGAAGCGCCGCCGGCGCAAACGAAGCCGCCAGCGACGCAGAAGCCGAAGCCGCCCACGAAGAAGGACGCGCCTCCCAGTCAGGAGACCGAGAAGAAGCCGCCGGTCGTTGCGAAGACGGCATCGGTGCCAGCCGGGACGGCGATCTCGGTCGAGCTCGTTACGCCCCTGCGGACCGACTCGAACCAGGTGGGCGATTTGTTCACGGCGCGAGTGGCCGAAGCGATCATCGTCGAAGGCGCCACCGTAGTCCCGGCGGGCTCGGAGATGCGGGGACGACTGACGGAAGTGGAGGAGCCGCACCGCACCAAAGGCAAGGCCCGCATGACGCTTCAAATCGAGAGTATCGTCGACGCATCCGGCACTGCACACTCCATTACGGCGTCGCCAATTGTTCTGGAGGGCGAGGGCGACAAAATCAGTGATGAGGCAAAAGTCGGTGGCGGAGCCGTGGTCGGTGGGATCGTCGGCGCCTTGACGAGCAAGAAGAAGGGGAAGGGAGCTGCCGTCGGCGCGGCAGTCGGCGCTGCCGCAGGGGGAGCGGCCGCCCTGGCCACAAAGGGGAAACAGATCGAGCTCCCGGCGGGCCACGCGCTGAAGGTAGAAGTCACGCAGACGGCGGAATTGCCGGCACCATGAGCGGCGACATCCCGCCAAGACCGGGAGAGTACAGATGTCGGTATTGTGTCAGTCGTTGGAAGCGGAACACCGCGTGATTGAACGAGTCCTGGATGCCTTGGAGCGGGCTGCGGACAGTGTGACCTCAGGGGGCGCGGTTGACGGCGACTTCTTCCGCCGCGCCATCGCCTTCATTCGCGAGTTTGCGGACGGGATTCACCACCAGAAAGAAGAGTCGATTCTCTTCCCCCGTATGGAAGCCGCGGGTGTGCCACGGGAGGGCGGGCCGATCGGTGTCATGCTCTACGAGCATGATTTGGGGCGCGGCCATGTTCGCGCCATAAGCGAATCGCTCGACGCGGCTGTGCGCGGTGACGCGGGCGCGCGTCAGGCCCTCACAGACGCGGCACACGAGTATGTCGCGTTGCTGCGCGCCCACATCCACAAAGAGGATGCCATCCTCTTTCCCATGGCCGACCGCGTCATGGGCGAATCCCAACAGCAGGTGATCAGGACCCAATTCGCAGAAGCCGAGACCAGCCGCGAAGCGGTGACGTCCTTGCATCGTGCTTGGGCAGAGGGATTGCGGTAGAAACGGCTGTAGGACCCCACGAGACGAAGGCGATTCGCCGACGTACAGGTAAACAAGGGGCTTAAGCCCCTTGTTTGCCGATCCGTCTAACGGCCACGGCCGGATCCCCTCCGCTCTCTCCCACGTTTTCAGGCACTCCTCGCGAAGCGGTGGGACCTCATCACGGCACTTGCCTTGCCGGTCGCAAGGTGACATGTTGCCGGGAAAGGAGGTCCGTCATGCCCACATTTGTGCTGATGACGAAGCTGTCGCCCGATGTGACAGCGAAGATGAAGGACCGTGCCTCGCTGGGGCGGGCCTGGATGGAACGGGTGCGCGAGAAGTGCCCCGGAGTGAAGTTTGTCGCCCACTATGGTCTCTTGGGACCCTACGACTTCCTCGACATCTACGAGGCCCCGGATGAAGACACTGCGGCCAAGGTCTCGATGATCGGCTTGGCCAATGGCGCCGCTCAGGCCGAGAGCTGGGTGGCGATACCGTACAAGCGGGTTCTGGAGTTGGCGGCGGAGATATAGCAGACGCGGGAGAGCCCGCAGATTTGCTGAACCACGGTTCCTGTCATGCTGAGCGGAGCGGAGCATCTGCTTTCCTCTCCATGCAGAAACAGCAGATCCCTCGCTTCATCCCGCGCTCGGAGAGCGCGGGATTCGCTCGGGATGACAGTTGGCGGCCTTGGGGGAGTGACGGATCCACTTTGTGCAGAGTCAATGCAGCAGGAGTCTCTACTTTGTGGTTCTTGCTGCCCAATCACTGTTCTATCGGGAGGTGTCAAATGAAGCGAATGAGTCCAGTATTACTGATGGTCATCAGTCTGGCAGCAGCCGTCAGCGCCTACGCCGCGCCGGGAGACATCGAGCGCGAATTCCCCACGCCAGGGAGTTGCCCCACCGGATTGGCCTTTGACGGCAAGTCGCTGTGGCTCGCCGATCGCAAGAGCGATTCACTGTACCAGATCTCACCATCTGATGGTTCGATCATTTCGGCCATTCCCGCGCCGGGATACCAGATTGAAGGGCTGGCGTGGGATGGGAAGTACCTCTGGGCGCTGGACACCGAGGAGAAGATGATCCACCGGTTCAATCCGGCCACCGGTGTCTCGGAGAAGAGCATTCCGGCGCCCTCGGACGCCCCGCAAGCACTCGCCTGGGATGGTCGTTACCTCTGGGTCGCCGACTATCGTGCGGACAAGTTGTATCAGATCGCCACTGACGACGGCACGACGATCGTGGAGTTTCCTTCACCCGCCGGCGAGCCGCGCGGGTTGACGTTCGACGGGAAGTACCTGTGGGTCGCCGACCGCGATGCAGACATGATCTACATGGTGACCCCGGACAAGGGCCAGGTCATTCTCGCGTTCAAGGCGCCTGGGAAGTATGCGCGCGGGCTGGCATTCGACGGGTCGCATATTTGGAACGTCGATTATCAGAACGACAAGCTCTACCGGCTGATCCGCAAGGACAAGACTGTCTTCTCGCACGGCGACAGCAAGAGGGAGCGACTCGAATATACCGAAGAGTTCCGCAACTATGGTCCCGATATGGTGAGTTCGGTCGATCTCTACCTGGCCATCCCCGAGAACAGGCCCAATCAGGAGTTGTTGGGCGAGATCGTCTTCAATCCGCCGCCGGATGACATTCTCACCGATCGTTGGGGACAGAAGGTCGCGCACTACCGGGGCACGGACATCAAGGCGGTGGGGCGGCTGCGCGCCTCGATGACGATCGAGGCGGAGCTATTCCAGACGCGCTGGTTCATCTTCCCGGAGGACGTCGGCACGTTGAAGGACATCCCCAAGGAGGTACGCGACCTGTATCTGGTCGATGACACCAAATACCGCACGTCAGACTCGTTCATTGTGGCGTCAACACGGGAGGCCATCGGCGGTGAGCAGAACGCCTATTGGGTGGCGCGCAAGATCTTCGACTACATCATTGCGCACATGGAATACGAGATGGTCGGCGGCTGGAACATCGGGCCGACCGTGCTCAAGCGCGGCACCGGCTCCTGCTCGGAGTATTCCTTCGTGTTCATCGGGATGGCGCGTTCCGCCGGTCTGCCGGCGCGGTATGTCGGCTCCGTGGCGATCCGTGGCGACGATGCCTCCACCGACGATGTCTTCCACCGCTGGGTCGAGGTGTACCTGCCGAACATCGGCTGGATTCCCATCGATCCCTCGCGCGGCGACCAGAAAACGCCGGCGGGCCAGGCCGCCGCGGTCGGGTATCTCAACAACACTCTCCTGATCACCACCCAAAGCGGCGGCGGCTCCGAGTTTCTGGAGTGGAACTACAATTCGAATTCGCTCTGGACCTCGAAGGGGAAGTGCAAGGTCTACGGCGAGCACATCGGCGAGTGGTCGCCGCTCCCGGCGGAGGGGAAGAAGCAGTAGACGCAGCCTTGCTCCATGACGATTCCAGTGTAGGGTGGGCTCTGCCCACCATGTCTGGGGCTGTGGCGGGCGAAGCCCACCATGTGTAGGATGTAGTGGGCGAGGCACATCTTACACCACTGGGTGTGGGTACCCGGCACCACTGGGTTGGGATGTCTTTGGATGCTCTCGCAGGTCTGCCCGGGCTGCACAGAAGAGAAGTACCGCTTCTGTCATGCCGAACGCAGTGAGGCATCTGCTTCTTCCTCTCGTCCAAAGAAACAGCAGATCCCTCGCTTCCCTCGACTTCGCTCGGGACAAGTCGCTCGGGATGACAAGTGTGGGGAATCGATCACGTACCTGCGGCCTTCAGCAACCTGCTACTCCCCCAAACACCCGTCGCCGACATCTCTTCCTGACACACTCTCAAGGTTCGGGCCCTTCGGCAGCGGTTTGTGTTCCGGTTCAAGCTCGGTGAGCGTCGCGGCATCATAGAGCCGGCCGTTGATCATGGTATAGAGCACGTTCTGCGATTGGCGGATGTCGGTTGTGGGATCACCCTCGATGACGATGATGTCGGCGAGCATGCCGGGCCGGATGCTGCCGAGTTCGCCGTCGAGACCGATCGAGTGCGCACCCATCCAGGTGGCGCAGCGCAGTGCCTCGTGGTTGGTCATCCCGCCTTGTTGCAGCATCCAGAGCTCCCAATGGGCGCCGAGTCCCTGAAGTTGCCCGTGTGCGCCGAGCTCGACATTGCCGCCATGATGCAGGATGTCGGTGGCGGTGCGGGCCAAAGCGAAATGGTGATACTCGGACTCGGGAGCCATTGTGCGGCGGATCGAGCGCGGGTCGACGAACCATCGCGGCACGAAGCGCATCAGACGTTCATTCTCCCAGACGTTGCTGTGCTGATACCAGTAGTTCTCTCCCCAGAGGCCGCCATAGCCGACGATCAAGGTCGGCGTATAGCCGGTAGCTGAGCGACCGATCGACTGCAACTCGGGTTCATACAACGGCGCGACGGGGATCGTATGCTCCAGCGTCGTGTGGCCGTCGAGGACCATGGTCATCATGTGATTTAGGGTGGAGCCGCCCTCAGGGACAACCATCACGCCGAGCTCATGTCCGGCTTTGATCACCATCTGCCGTTGCTCGCGACGCGGCTGGTTGTAGCTCTTGACCGAGATGGCGCCCCAGGCGGCCGTGCGTTTGATGGCGCTTACGGCATCCTCATACTTGTTGATGACGGCCTTGAAGTTCCCCTCGGCGCCGTAGAGAATCGTCCCCGTGCTGAAGATGCGGGGCGAGAGCAGCGCACCCTGATTCTGTAGTTCAGCGGCGGCGAAGATCATCTCCGAGTTGTTGCTGGGGTCGTGCATGGTGGTAACGCCGAAGGCGAGGTTGGCCAGAAAGGCCCAGTCTTGTTCCGAGTAGATGGACTGATCACTGGAGCCGGGATGGGCATGGACGTCGATCAGCCCCGGCATCAAGGTCTTTCCGCTCACATCAACGATCTTGGCGATTGGTGGTATCGAAACGTTCCCTTTGGAGCCAACTTCGATGATGCGATTCCCTTTCACGTGGACCACGCCATCGGGAATCACCGACAGATCATTCATCGGCAGGACCTTGGCGCCGACGAAGTAGAGGTCTGTGCTCGGTATGTCGGTCTTCTCCTGCCAGCCGATGCTGTATGTCGTGGGCTTGAATGCCTTCGTGGAATCGGGAGTCTGTGACGTGTCCCTCGCATACAATACAGCAATCTCGGCTTGGAACATCTGGGGCCCCAAGCTCCAATAGACCGACTTGCTGTCGGGGGACCAATTCAGATACGTACCGCCGTCGGTGGAGAGCCGTCTCACGGGCAAGTTGGTCATCTCGGGGCTGATCTCGATGGGAACACTGACATGGGGAAACGGCAGAACATAAGTCTGCCAGAGTTCCTCGAAGGCGAGATGGGTCTCGTCGGGTGATAGGCAGAAGTCGACGGCCCGTTGCGAGGTGGCATGCACGCGACGGTCCGATCCCAACAGATCGACGCTGATGAACGCCGCGTTTTCTCCCTCGTTGGAAATCAGGTAGATCCGTTTCCCATCGCGCGAGAACCGTGGTGCTCTGCCATCGCGCGTGAGGAACCGCGGCGCTGTGGCGCCGTCGGCATCGACGATGTATATGCCCGGGTCATTCTCCCAGAGTCGACCACGGTACGTGTCCCCGGTGCCGCGTTGATAGACGATTGATTTGCCATCCGGGGAGGACTGGGCCCAGATATAGTGGCCCGGGCGCGAGACGATCACGCGTTCATTGCGTCCGTCGAGGCCGACGCGGCGAATCGTGCCGCCTGAGGTGTCATCCCAGGTGACGAATACGACCTCCCGACCATCGGGCGACAGCGCCGGGGCAAACTCGAAGTGATCGGTCTGGCGCGTGATCCGGGTGCGCGTGCCGTCGCGGAGCGACTTGCGGTACAGGTACCCCAGCGCCTGCACGACCGCATCCTGTCCACCGGGCAACGCCTGTGGCCACCGGACTACCTTGACGGCACACTCGGGCTGACCGACTTTCTGGGGGAATCGCAGCGCCTTGGCGACCGTCTGTTCCACGTGAACGTGGAAGGGGATCTCGCTCGGGGTCCCCGTGCCTACATCGACGCTCCAGATCTTCCCCTTGGCCCAAATGACGATGTGCTTACCGTCAGGGGTCCAACTGAAGCCGGGATAGACGCCGAACAGCGACCATGTTTCCTGCTGGTCATTATCGAGACCTGTCCACAGATGCCGGATCTGGTCGCTCGCCAGATCGAACAGCGCCAGGATCGACTTGCCGCGCACGCGACGCACGAAGGCGATCGTTTTGCCATCGGGGCTGGGCTGCGGGCGACAAGCACCGCCGGTGATATCGATGATATTACGAATCTCATTGGTCTGCAGGTCGAGGCGGCGGACCACGTAGATCGTGCCGTTGGGGTCCTTGTTGTACTGGAAGTATCCGCCCGGAGACATGTCCTCGGACCAGTAGAGATACCGCGCATCGGGCGAGAAGACCGGTTCATTGGCGTCCTGCTGGTCATTCTTGCGCTTGGTCAAACCGACACCGGCGCCTCCCTCCGGGACTTTGTACATCCACATCTCACCGGCTCCCAGACTCCGCCGGCTCGTGAAGTGCTTTCGGGCCACGATGTAGGTTCCGCCCGGGTGCCAGGAGGCGTTGTTCAGGAGGCGAAAATCCTCCTTGGTGATCTGAACCGGCTTGGTACCGTCCGTATCCATCATCCAGATGTTGTCCCCGCCGCCCCGATCACTCGTGAACAGGATTGACTTACCGTCCGGGCTAAAACGGGGCTGAATGTCGTACGACAGTCCGCCGGACAGGAGCGTGGCCTCGCCTCCCGTGATCGGCATCTTGTAGATGTCGCCGAGCAAATCAAAGACGATCTCGCGGCCATTCGGGGAAACATCTACGGAGATCCAAGTCCCCTCGGTGGCCTCCATCTCGATCGTATCGGAGGGAATGTGCGGCACACAGACGTTCCACTTCTGTTCGGTCGTGTCCTTCGCCTTTGCGCTGTCGGCCGGCGTTTCGCATCGCCCTGTTGAGGCGGACAGCGCCACGATCCCGGCGGCCAGAAGAATCGATGTCAGTCCCCGGACTCTCTTCATGCTCTCAGACCTCCCGACGCTTCAGCGTCATGCTCCGCGATGTCCCTGATACCGTACACCTGTGGCGGTGCGAGCCACTGCGGGAGACGGCCCAGCAAGGCCCGGCGCGCTTCATAGCACTGGTGGCACTCGTCCACGTATCCATCCTGATGGTCAAGGCCGTATGTCCGGACCAATTCCGCCGGTCCGCCGCGAAGCAACGGTCCGCAGATCGGGTGCGAACGGGGATCATAGCCGGCGATCAGCGAAGCCAACGGCTTCTCCCAGATATTGCCCATGCTCAGTCCCTGGCACAGGTGCACATGCCCGTAGGGATCGATGTGGACTCGTTCGGGGTTTTCCAACTCTTCGTGTGGACACTTGTCCAAGTGCTCCCACTTCATCCGGGGTAGTCCGTCGGTCAGTTTTTCCACGGCGCGGCCACGATACATGACACTGCCACCGGTCACCGGAGCACCCTGTGCGCCGTGCCGTGCCTTCTGTTCAGGACGCACGCGTTCAATGCAGATTGTGCTGACCGGGATTCCCAGCTCGTTGGCGGCGGTCACGACTCCTCTCACGCGATCGTGTCCCTCGTCTCCATGGTGAAGATCATCATCGCTCACGCTCAGATCAGCCAAATCCAGCTCGCGCAGAGGCTCAAGCCAGAGGCGAGCATCTGCCTCTGAGTTTGACCAGTAGCAGTTCGTCACCACGCCCGCTCTGAATCCCAGGTCTCGGGCCCGACGGATGCCATGCAGCATGAGAGGGTAGAAGAGGAACGGTTCTCCGCCTTCAAAATAGACCCACTCGACCGTGCCGACCTTCTCGACCTGATGCAGCGCTTCCTCCAACCGTCCGACTGTGAAGGTCCCCGGTGCGTCGGGGCGGCAGTGCAGGAAGCAGTGGTCGCACTCGCTGGTGCAACTGTAGGTCAGAAGGAAATGGACGCCATTGATCATTGTCCCTCAGCGATCTGCGGGTCAGACCGGGGAACCGCCCGAGCCAACATAACGACGGAGGACCTTTCGGTCAACGGTGGGGGCCGTCGCACTTCAGGGACCGTCGGGCGGGTCACTCGTAAGGCGCTTGTCCTGGCAGGATCGTTGGCGTAGCTTCCCGGTTGGCATGTGACGCGATTCGCGTGTGTCGTCAGTGCCCCATTCTGTAAGCGACTTCCGGGAGGTGAACTTGCGCTCGAAGCCATTTGGTCTTGGTGTTGTTGCCGTGGCCTGTTTGCTGTTTGCCGCATGCGGAAGGTCCGGTGAACAGCAGCAGCGAACATCCACGACGATGGATCACGCGAAGAGCATCACGATCGGCGTGTCGCTGTTGACACGCACGCATCCGTTCTACCAGGATCTGGAATCCGGGCTGACTGAGGCGGCCTCCTTCGCCGGTTTCAAGCTGTTGGTCACGGCCGGGGAATTCGACGTGGCCCGGCAGAAGGATCAGATCAATGACTTCATCGTTCGCAAGGTGGATGCCATCATCGTGGCCCCCTGCGACTCCAAATCGATCGGGACGGCGGTGAAGGCGGCCAATGATGCCGGCATACCTGTTTTCACCGCCGACATCGCCTGCCTCGCGGAAGGCGTGAAGGTCGTATCCCACGTTGCCTCCGACAATGTGGCCGGAGGTGCCTTGGCGGCCCAGGCGGTGGCGAAGGCGCTGGGTGAGAGTGGAACCGTGGCGATCATCGACCATCCGGAAGTGGAATCGGTCATCCAACGCGTGCGGGGCTTCGAGGAGGAGATGCAACTTCACCCGGGAATGCATGTCGTGGCCAAGCTCTCCGGACACGGCGTGAAAGACCAGGCGTTCCGGACTGCCGAAGACATCCTGCAGGCACATCCTGAATTGGATGCGATCTTCGGCATCAATGACGATTCAGCGCTGGGGGCGCTGGCGGCGGTCGAGAAGGCCGGCAAGGTGGGTCGTGTCAAGATCATCGGTTTCGATGCCGTCCCCGAAGCGCGGGAAGCGATCAAGGCCGGGAAGATCTACGCCGATGTCGTTCAGCAACCCCGAGAGATCGGTCGCATGACGATCGAAGTGGTGAATGCATACCTGTCCGGGACTGCCGTCGCACCAACCATCCTGATACCCTGTACTCTGTTCGCCCAGGCCGATGCTTCCTGATGATGATCCTCCCGAGGGGCCGTCTCGCCCAGTTCGCGGCGCAGGCGATGACGCACCGCTGCTGCGGATGGAGGGTATCGTCAAGGCCTTTCCCGGGGTCACAGCCATCCGCAATGGCTGGTTGGAACTGGCGTCTGGGGAGATTCACGCTCTGGTCGGCGCCAATGGCGCCGGCAAAAGCACTCTCATCAAAATCCTGACCGGTGTCGAACGCGCCGACCAGGGCCTGATTCGATTCCTGGGACAACACGTCGATTTCGCCTCACCATCGGCGGCCTGGCAGGCCGGAATCAGCGCGATCTACCAGGAGTTTTCCCTGGTTCCCTCGCTGAGCGTGAGGGCGAACCTTGTTCTCGGACGGGAGCGCACGCGCCGAGGACTGATCGACGCCGAATCGGAGAGGCGGCAGGCCGCCATCGTATTGGATCGACTGGGTGTGGATGTGGACTTGGAGACTCCGGTCCGATCTCTGAGCACGGCACAGCAGCAGCTTGTCGAGATCGGGCGGGCGCTGGCCTACGACACCCGATTGCTGGTCATGGATGAACCGACGGCGTCGCTGTCTCCCCGGGAAGTCGAGCGGTTGTTTGTCATCCTGCGCGAGTTGGCGGCCCGCGACATTGCCGTGCTGTTTGTCAGTCACCGTCTGGATGAAGTGATGAGAATCGCCGACCGCGTGACGATCATGCGGGATGGCGAGACGATCGGAACATGGCCGATCGCTGAAGTCACCCGGGAATCGCTGATCGAACAGATGGTGGGACGGAGACTCAATGAGGAATACCCAGCACGAAGCCATCGTGTTGGCGGGGAGGGTCTGGTGGTCCGGGGGCTGTCCGGAGGCCGCGTCCGCGATGTCAGCTTCACGGTCCGGCATGGTGAGGTCCTCGGACTGTCGGGATTGATGGGGGCCGGTCGTACGGAGGTGGCGCGGCTCATCTTCGGCGCCGATCGCAAGTCGGCGGGTGAGATCGGCCTTGATGGCCAGCCGTTGCGAATCCGGTCCCCCCGTGAGGCCATTCGCCGGGGAATCTGCCTGTTGACGGAGGACCGCAAAGCGCAGGGCTTGGTTCTCAAGGCGTCGGCGCGCGACAACTTCGCGCTTCCGAATCTGACATCGTGGGCACGCTGGGGATGGATTGGAACGAAGCGGGAGACATCGCGTTTTCGGGCGCGCGTGGCCGAACTGGATCTGCGTCTCACGGGACCGGACCAACGCGCGGAAACGCTCTCCGGCGGAAACCAGCAGAAACTCCTCGTCGCGCGCTGGCTGGAGACGAACTCGCGTGTGATCATCTTCGATGAGCCGACACGCGGCATCGACGTCGGCGCGAAGCATGATATGTACGTCTTGATCGACCGCCTGGCATCACAGGGGAAGATCATCATCGTGATCTCCTCGGAGTTCACGGAGGTGCTCGGTGTCTGCGATCGTATTCTGGTGATGCGCGCCGGACGAGTCGCGGGGGAGCTCGAGGACGTGACTGCCGCCACAGAGGAGTCGATCATGGCGTTGGCCGTCTGAAGCGAGACAAGGGCCATGAGCCGGACCTGGCACACACGCCTCGCGCACGGCGCCGTCCATGCCTTTCGGGAGTATGGCATGCTCGGCGTGCTCGCGCTTCTGTGCGTCCTCTTTTCCGTTCTGACACTCTCCGACCAGTCTCTGACCGGCCAGAGTGCTGCGTCTGCTCTGCGGGACCGGCTGTCTTCCGTCGCCTCACCGGAGGCGGGCATCATCATCGTGTGCCGGGCCACAGCCGAGGACAGCGTTTTCGCGCTGTCGCTCCGTTCGGAGCTGGAGCGGAGCGGACTGGGGCGCGGCACGATCCTCGCTGGGGAGCCGACCGTAATCCGCGAGCGATTGGCGTCGCTGGTCGATTCGCTCTCCGGTGTGCAGTTCCTCGCAGCGCTGCCGTCGCTCGTCCCCGTGATCGCGGCCGTGGCGCGAACGTCACCGGCGGTGGCGGCCATCCCCGTGATCACGCCGCCATCACAGCGGTGGCCCACATTTCTGCTCGGGGACAATCTGCGCAACGTCGCCAATCAAATCGCCGTCATCGCCATCGTGGCCGTCGGCATGACCATGGTGATCATTGCGGGCGGCATCGACTTGTCCGTGGGGAGCCTGATCGCCCTGTCCGCGGTATTGACGGCGTCGATGATTCAGGCCTTCGGGGGCGTGACGGCCACCCCGGCGGTGATGATGCTCTCCGGCGCGGCCGCCATTTGCCTCTGCGGGGCCACCGGACTGTTCAGCGGCGTCATGATCACGTCATTCCGGGTGCCGCCCTTCATCGCCACACTGGCCATGATGCAGGTTGCGGCCGGATTCGCGTACATCATCTCCGCCGGACGGCCCATCTATCAGGTTCCCGAGAGCTTCATTGTGCTCGGACGCGGGGCCGACCCGTGGCTTCGGATCCCGTACGCCGTTCTACTGATGGTCGTGCTGTACGTCGCCGGTCACCTCATCATGTCGCGCACGACCCTGGGGCGATACGTCTATGCGGTGGGCGGCAATAGCGAGGCGGCGCGTCTGGCGGGGATCCGGGTCGGAGCGGTGCAACTGACCGTCTACACGATCAGCGCCATGTTGGCGGGCCTGGGCGGCGTGCTTCTGGCATCACAACTGCGGAGTGGCGCGCCGACTTATGGCCTGGGCTATGAGTTGCACGTGATCGCGGCGGTCGTTGTCGGCGGGACAAGTCTCAGCGGCGGCGAAGGGCGGATCCTGGGGACGCTCATCGGCGCCCTCGTCATCGGCGTTATCCAGAATGGGATGAACCTGACCAATGTCGAGAGCTACACGCAAAAGGTCGTTCTGGGATTGGTCATTCTGGCGGCGGTGCTTCTGGATCAACTGAAGCAACGAGGTCTGGGGGTGCGGGGGTGGTTCAAAACGGTGCGTGCGCGCGAGACAGAATAGTGATCGCTGGGATTCACAATCGTCTCTCAGGAGGTGTACCGTGCGATGGGCGGTAGTCATAAGTACGGCGGTGGTCTTGCTTGGGACGGCCATCGGACACTCGCAGTCTGCCGACGAAACCAAGTCGGCGGAGAAGCCGATCTTGCAGGTCGTGGCGACTTCGCATCTCGACACGCAGTGGCGATGGAGCATCCGCACAACGATCGACCACTACATCCCGGCGACGTTTGCCGACAACTTCCGGCTGCTGGACCAGTTTCCCCACTACACCTTCAGCTTCGAGGGCGCTTTCCGCTACATGCTCTTGAAGGAGTACCGCCCGGACTTGTACGCCCGTCTGGGTCCCTATGTCGCCGCGCGTCGCTGGCGGCTGGCAGGGAGTTGGATTGACGCGGTCGATGTCGATATGCCCTCGTTTGAGTCTCTCGTGCGCCAGACTCTCTACGGCAATGGGTTCTTCAAGCGCGAGTTCGGCGTGACCAGCCGCGATGTGCTGTTGCCTGACTGCTTCGGCTTTGGGTATGCGTTGCCGTCGATTGCCGCGCACTGTGGCCTGAAGAGCTTCTCGACACAGAAGCTCACCTGGGGATCGTCGGTCGGGGTCCCCTTCCACATTGGTCTTTGGGAGGGCGTTGACGGCTCGGTCTTGGCGGCCGCACTGAGTCCGGGCGACTATGTGAGCGAGATTGAGGGAGATCTGACGAAAGACAGCGTCTGGATTCGCAAAGCCAAACATCAATCAGACACATCGGGACTGGCGGCGGCCTACCGATACTTCGGCACCGGTGACACCGGCGGAGCTCCAGCGTACAGCTCGGTGGAATGGCTGGAACAGTCGCAGCAGAGTGATGGCCCGCTGTCGGTTCGCAGTGTCGGTTCCGATGATCTGGTCGATCTCGTGTCGATGGCCGATGCCCGGCGACTGCCACGCTATCGCGGCGAGTTGTTGATGACGCGGCATGCGGTCGGGTGCTACACGTCGCAAGCGGCGATGAAGCGATGGAACCGCAAGAATGAAATGCTGGCCGACGCCACTGAGCGCGCCGCAGTGATGGCGCGGATCTTGGGTGGAGCGGACTATCCACGTGATGCACTGCGCGCGACTTGGATCCGGTTCTTGTGGCATCAATTCCATGACGACCTCACGGGAACGAGCATCCCCGAGGCGTATGAATTCTCGTGGAACGATGAGATCCTGTGCCAGAATCGGTTTGCCGGCATGTTGACACATGCCGTGGAAGCCATCTCTCCCCGGTTCGACACCTGGGTCGTGGGAGTTCCGCTACTGGTCTACAACCCACTCGCGTTCGCGCGGCAAGAAGTCGTGACGGCCACAGTGACCTTCCCGTCAGGTGCACCGGCGACTGCGCGCGTATTCGCGGGCGATGGTCGTGAGGTGCCCTCGCAAGTCGTTCGCAGAGAGAGCGGCAATCTGGAGGTCACCTTCCTGGCCGATGTGCCGTCGGTCGGCTGTGCTGTGTATGACGTGCGACCGGCTCAGACGCCGTGTGCGATGAGCACGGGATTGAGCGTGACGGCCGGAATGCTGGAGAATCATCGTTACCGCGTGACCGTCGATCCCTCCGGCAATGTCATCTCCATTGTCGACAAGTCCGAAGGGCGGGAACTGCTGGCCAGTCCCATCCGCTGGGAATTGCTATTCGACAAACCGAACCGCTGGCCGAGTTGGGAGATTGACTATGATGAAATCTCGGCCCCGTCGCGAACCGTCGTCGGCGGACCGGCGGAGATCGAGATTGTCGAGAAGGGACCGGCGCGGGTGGCTTTGGCCGTCACGCGCCGGACGGGTACTTCTGTCTTTCATACGACGATCTCCCTCGCGGCGGGGGACACCGGCGATCGGGTTGCATTCACATCCGAAGTCGACTGGCAAGAGCGGGAGACGCTTCTGAAAGCGGCGTTCCCGTTGACGACGGCGAATGAATATGTGACCTATGACCTGGGGCTGGGGACGATTCAGCGTCGCCGCAATCACCCCTTGCTCTACGAGGTCCCGGGGCAGCAATGGGCCGATCTGACCACGCCGCATGGTGAATACGGCGTGGCCATACTCAACGACTGCAAGTACGGATGGGATCACCCCGATTCGGCGACCGTACGACTCTCCCTGATTCACACGCCGGGCGTATTCGACAGTTGGTCGTGGGTCGGCGACCAGAGCTCGCAGGACATCGGCCATCACCGCTTTGCCTATGCGCTTGTGGGGCACAGGGGCGACTGGCGGCATGGTGCGGTTGTGGCCCGGGCCGCCTGTTTCAATCAACCGTTGCGGGCCTTCCAAGTCCCCCGACATGAGGGCCCGTTGGGGAAGTCGTACTCGCTGCTCCTGGTTTCTTGCGGTGACGCGGAGGGCCGTGCTGGGGATGCCGAATTGCGTGCGCCGGTGGTTGTCAACACCATCAAGATGGCGGAAGACAGCGACGAGTTGATCTTTCGCCTGCGCGAAACGGAAGGAGTTGCCGCTCCAGATGTCAGAGTCCATTTCGCTGTGCCGATCGTTGCGGCGCGGGAGGTCAATGGAGCTGAGGAATCGATGGCAATCGCCCCCGTGTCGAACGGCGAGTTGAGAACGTCACTCGGTCCATACCAGCCACGGGCATTTGCCGTGCGGTTGCAGGACCTGACCCTTGCACCCCTTCCGCGGCCCGAGTGTCGCTCACTCCCGTTGCCATTTGACCTTGATGGAATCAGTCTGGACGACAATCGTCGGGACGGTGATTTCGATGCGGGACACACGGTGGCGGGTGAGTTGCTGCCGGATACGCTGGTTGACCATGATATCATGTACACGTTCGGCTCCACGATGCCGGGAGCGAAGAACGTCTTGTCCTGCCATGGCCAGTCACTTCCCCTGCCGTCCGGTTCGTCGGGCAGATTATGTCTGCTGGCAACCGCCGTCGGTGGTCCCGCATCGGGGACGTTTTCCGTCGATGGACATGACACGACGTTGTGGATTCAAGACTATGCGCAGCCGATCGGGCAGTGGAACGACCGACTGGCGACCGGTTCATTCACCGATGTGCCGGAACGCATCGCGCCCGCGTACATCAATCGCGCCCCGGTCGCGTGGTATGGCACCCATCGGCACAGTGCCGCCGGGGAAAACGAGGCCTACCAATTCACGTATCTCTACTCGGTCTCCCTACCCTTGCCGCTGAATGCACAGGCGCTCACGCTACCGGCAAATCCACGCATCCGTCTATTGGCCGCTACCGTCGCCAAGACCCCGTACGACGATGTCCGTCCGGTGGAGGTGTTGTACGATGCCACCAACGCGACGGTGGCTCGAATCGTTTCGGGCCGCAGGGCGTTCGTGGACAGTCTCGTTGTTGGACTTGCCTGTCCGGTGCCCGGCGCTGAGCTGCATTACACTCTCGACAACAGCACCCCGCAATTGGGATCGCCGGTCTACGCTGGGCCGATCGTGCTGACGAGTACCGCAACAATCAAGGCACGGGCGCTGAAGACGGGGGCCGACGATTCGTATGTGGCCGCAAACACGTTTCATCGTCTGGGCCTCCGCGCGCCGTCGTCGCCCGAAGGAACGGTCCCGGGCCTTGCCTGCTCGTACTATGAAGGATATTGGGACAGTCTGCCTGGGTTCGACACCTTGAAGGTGCTCAAGACCGTCGTGCTGGACTCGGTCACAACGCCGACGATTGCACGAAAGGAGGATTTCGGGCTGGTCTTGAGAGGATTCGTCCAAGTACCGACAGATGGTCTGTACAGATTCGCTCTCAGCTCCGATGACGGCAGCGATCTTTCCGTCGACGACACTCTGTTGGTGGACAACGATGGTCTTCACGGGATGGGTGACGTGAGCGGTGAGGTGGGACTGAAGGCGGGTTTGCATGCGGTGACCATCCGCATGTTCCAGAAGAAGGGCGACCGTGGGTTGGCTCTCAGCATCGAGGGACCCCGACTGACTCCGCAAGCGGTGCCGCCGGGGTGGTTCTACCACAATGCTGCCGACACACCCGGAAGGCGACGGTGAAGGCCTTTTGATTGATCCGTGCAGCCTTGTATTGGTTTCATAGCCGGAAGTGCCATCCCATGACCCCGTGGGGCCGGGTGCCTACACCCGGCGCTGCGGTCGGGTGGGGGTTCATCCTGAAGGATTCACCCTGAAGGGCATCCGACCGCACACCTCAGGTGTTGTGAAACCGATTCTATGGCCCGCAGGGATCGCAGAATTCGACTGAGGGGAGGGCGTTGCGGAAAGCCACATTGACGAACTTGAGCACATCTGAAATGTCAGTCAGGCCGTTGCAGTCAACGTCCGTGACATCGCGCGGACAGTCTGAGTCCGGGTCGACGACCGCGGGAGCGCCGCGAAAGGCGACATTGATGGTCATGACCACGTCGAAGACGTCCACCCGGTGCTCAACGCAATCCGGATTTCCGAAGCAATCGCACGCGCATGGGGACTCGATGAACCGGGTCGCGAAGGCGTCATCGTACCCTCGATAACCGTGATGTGGATTGGCCGTGGGAAAGTCGGATGAGCCGGATTGTCCGGTGATGTAGATTCCGTGCTTCGCGTCCCGGGCAATGCCCCGCCCGATGTCGTGCCCCTGGCCGCCCAGGTAGGTGCTGAACACGGGCGAATGGCCATTGAGGTGCAGTTTGGTCAGGAAGGCGTCTCCAGCGCCCATGTAGGATTGAATGGCGTCGATCGACGGGAAGTCGGGTGAGGACGTGTACCCGATGATCCAGGCGTTGCCGGTTTCGCTGACCGTCATCGCACTCACAGCCTCTACCTGGCTGCCGCCCAGATAGGTGCTGTACGCCGGTGTGCCGCCGCCGGCGCTCCATTTCGTCACGAATACATCGAGCGTCCCCTGATCAGTCTGGTAGGGATCGACGAGCGGGAAATCCGAAGAGAACGTGTTCCCGGCGACGTAGATGCCCCCGTTCTGGTCGAGGGCAATGCCACGTCCCTCATCGTCGCTGCTGCCCCCGAGATAGGTGCTGAAGGCCAGTGTGTTGGTCGTCGAGTTCAACTTCAATACGAACGCGTCCTGCGTCCCCCGGTAGGTCTGGAAGGGGTTGATGGTCGGGAAATCCGACGAGAGCGTGTACCCCGTCATGTAGATGTTCCCGACGCCGTCGACGTCGACGTCGAACGCATGATCGTCACTATGTCCACCGATGCAGGTGCAGTACAGCAGTGATCCGCCTGAGGCATCAATCCTGGCGACAAAGGCATCGGCAGCGCCCTGATAAGGCTGATGAGGATTCACGGTCGGGAACTGAGGCGAGGTAGTCATCCCGGCCACGCACACATCGCCTGCGGCGTCGATGACGACGGCATGCGCTTCATCACTGCCGTTGCCCCCAAGGTAGGTGCTGAATTCCAGGGAATCGCCGTCGGGACTGATCCGGGCCACGAAGGCGTCGACATATGCCGAATCGTCCTGTAGTGGATGCTCCAGCGGGAAGTCTGACGACCAGGTAAGACCGACGACGCAGGCACTGCCGTCTTGGCCGGCGGCGACCGCGTTGGCGCGGTCGTAATCGTTGCCGCCGAAGTACGTGCTGTAGACTGGGCCGCTGCCGTCGGGTGCCAGCTTGGTGATGAAGGCATCGGTCCCCGGCTGGTCGCCGCGAAACGCCCTGACCGTGTCGAAGTCGGTCGAGTACGTGAGGCCGACGACGATCGCGGCACCGGACGTGTCAACGTCGATGCCATATCCCCAATCGACGCTGCCGCCGCCCAGAAACGTGCTATAGGCGAACGTGAGTCCTCCTGCGGAGGTTCCTCCGTCACCGACGGCAACGGCAGTGGGAGCGGGGATTCCGGCGGCGTCCCGGATGAGGGTTGAGCGCGTGCCATCGGCAACCGGGATTGAACCGGGGAATTCCATGACGCTCCAAGGCGTTTCGAGCGTCAAGCCGCCGTCGGTGGCAACAGCCGCGCGCGCCCGGCTACCGTATGTCTCATAGTGGAGCTGCACTGCTGGGTCGTGCGTGGCAGAAGCCGCTTCACATCTGGCGGTCAGATCACCGTCGCGGCCTTCGAGCCACAGGTCGATTCCCGGCCGGATGTCGTGATAGACAACGCGCGCGAAGATCCGCACGTCGGTGCGCCACCGAGACGGATCGTTGCCCAGAAAGAAGTTGCTGCGCTGAGTCAGCGGGCCGACCCCGGCAGCGCTGACCTCCGAGTGGGCACCCACGAACGTGGCGCGTACGGTCACGCACTCGACGCCTGCTGATGCCGTGGGACCGGCCGCGGCGCCCGCGGCACGTTCTCTATCGACGATGTGCGGCTCGATTCCCGGCGTCGCGGTCGTACGGTGAACGAGGGAATAGCAGAGTCCATCGCGGCAGAGCCAGACAGTCGCCTCGCTGGCTGCGACCTGGAACAACACCTGCTCATCCCACTGCCCGCAGTTTTCCGTGAACGCGATCCCGCCGCGTCCGTCGTCCCGCCCTTGTGAGCCCGCCGTCGGCAGATTGTCGACGCTGTAGACGGGCGGCGTCTGCACGACTGCACCCGATCTGGCGCTCGGGGTCGCCACCGTGAGGAACAAACAGGCACCCGCAAGGCCGGCCCACAGCGCGAGCAGCGGTGCATTCCGGTGTGTTGCGGACATCAATCACCTCCGGCCAGGTGTCGGAAAGCTCGGGCCATCATTGCGCCTGCCACCGGCGTTGGTGGCTCGGCAGGGAATCCAACGACGCCAACCGGCAACTTAATGCCTCGGCTGACATGGTCAACCCGGAATCTGCAGGAGTCGCCTGCGCGTTGCGATCATCCGGCCGTGTCTTCGCCAGTTGTCATCTGTCGACGGAATCTCTCCTCGAAGACCGTATAGAGCGTCGGAATGAAGAACAGCGTCAGTGCCGTCGAAACGGTCAGCCCGCCGATCACGGCGATGGCCAACGGCGCCTGCGTCGATTCCCCGCCCAGACCCAAGGCCATCGGGATCAGGCCCAGCACGGTCGCCAGCGTGGTCATAATGATCGGCTTCAGGCGCGTCACGCCCCCTTTGATGACCGCCTCGGACAAGGGTAACCCGCGCACGCGGAGATGATTGGTGTAATCGACCAGCAGGATGCCGTTGCTCACCACGATGCCCACCATGATGATCACACCTTGGAACGACGTGACCGAAAGCGTGGTCCCGGTCAGGAACAGGACCCAAAAGACACCGACGATTCCCAGAGGCACGGTGAACATGATGATGAAGGGATCGATGAGGGACTGGAACTGCGACGCCATCACGACGTACACGAGGAGAATCGCCAAGGCAAAGGCCAACAGCAGGTTCGCGAAGGCCGATTTCTGCTGTTCGACATTCCCTCCCAGGTGGACCTCGAATCCGGGCGGCACGTTGAGCGTGTCGATGTGGGCCTGGATGTCGGCGGCGACGCTTCCCAGGTCGCGCCCGACGACGTTGGCCGTCACTTCGATCAGGCGTTGCTGGTATTTTCGGTCGATCTGGACGGGCGCATTGACCTTTTCAACTGTGGCCACGTTGCCGAGTCGGACTTGGTCGCCGCTGGCCGTCGTCAGAACCAGGTCCCCCAAGTCCTCCACGCGCGATCGGTAGTCTTCGCTGAGGCGAACCAGGATGTTGTATTGGTTGCCGCTCTTGGGATCGGTGAACAGCGACGCCACCGAGCCGTTGATGCAGGTATTGATGGTGTTGGCGATCTGGGCGGCATTGATCCCGAGAATCCCGGCCCGGTCGCGGTCAATCTTGATGCGCAGCTCGGGCAGGTTGTCCTCGCGACTCACTTCAGCAGGACCATCTTTCGCGTTTCGACAGTGGAACCGGCGGTCAGGCGATAAAGGTAGATTCCCGAGGCAACCGGACGCCTCTCGCCATCGGTGCCATCCCAGGTGACCTGATGACGCCCGGCGTCCAGATCGTCATCCATCAATGTTGCGATCTTCCGCCCCAAGACGTCGAACACCTGAATCTGTGTTGCCCCAGACATGGGGAGCGAAAAGGCGATTGTCGTCGACGAATTGAGTGGATTCGGGGAATTACCCAGCAAGATGGTGGCAGATTCCAACGAGTCTTCTACGCCGGCAAGACGGATAGGCCGCAGACCGAAATGCAGACAGTCCTGCCCGATAATCGGCTCACCCGTCTTCAACAATGCGGTCAGATTCACAACTTCCGAGGGAGACAGGACCGACGGACCGTGGATTGTTTTGTCCAGCGCAGATAGGTCAAAGGTCAACACCAAATCGGGGTACCCGTCCGGACTGCGCACGGCGCAGTCGCAGGGTGTCTCTTTGATCCATGGAGGTGCAGTGATATCCTGGACATCTACTCGCTGCGGCGAGACTCCCTCCAGCAAGATCGTCTGCGGATCAATGGTGCTGACATCGAGCGACGGACTGCCGACGAAGGCGGCGGTCAAGTTCTGTGGTCCACGAGCTCCAGCCGCCATCGGACGAATAACCGTCACTTCGCGCTCAAAGGTGACCTGGTTGGGACACTGACTTGGGAGTACATCCACATCAACCCGGCATGGCATGTACACGTAGGCGCGCCCGAAGTCCGTGTACCCGGCATCACTTGCAGGTGCAACAATCCCAAAATCGGGGAGTCCGTCGGAATTAATGTCGCCGAGGCCGCACGCCGTCCGACCGAACCAGTCGCCCGACCTTTCGCCCACCAACCGGAACAGCATCACCCCCGTCCGCCCGGAATACACGTATGCCGCTCCCTTGTCTTCCCCCGCCACATGAGCGCGGATCGCACCAATAATCACATCTGCGAATCCATCACCGTCCATGTCTCCCACACCGTCAACCCACTGCCCGAGCCGATCATCCTCCTGTTCCCCGGACCACTTGTGGATCACCTCCCACGTCTTCCCGGAATAGACATAGGCCGATCCACTGTTCCATGCCTTGCTGTCATTCCATATCGCCCCCACGATTACGTCCGGGTAACCGTCGCCGTTGACATCCGCGCCGCCGGCAACCGAGAAACCGAAGAGGTCACTTGTGCTCTCACCCGACAGGCTGTGCAGGAGTGCCCCATCCTGCCCTGAATAGACATAGGCGCGGCCTTGTCCGTCGTGGTACGGGGGCGTCCAACCTCCGCCAGGTGCTCCCACAACCACGTCACAGTACCCATCCCGGTTTATGTCAGCTGCCTGGGAGACTGACCAGCCGAATTCATCTCTGAATTCCCCCGCCGTGAACTCATAGAGGACCGTTCCATCTTGCCCCGAGTAGACATAGGCCAACCCATTCGCCCAACCTGAGGCCATCTCTCGATCAGCACCCACGATTACGTCCGGCACACCGTCTCCGTTCACATCTCCGACACCGGCGACGGCGCTTCCCAGCGCGTCGCCGGGCAGCCCGCCACTGAACATGTAAACCAACCTGCCATCCGCCCCGGAGTAGACATACGCCCGACCGGCGCCATTGCCCCAGTAGTCGTTCCCAAATGCGCCCACCACGACGTCCGCGTATCCATCTCCATTGAGGTCCCCGGCACCATCTACCGCGTAACCGAAGGCGTCGCCCCAGTCCTCTCCATAGAACCGCAGCAGCTTCTGCCCCGTGCGGCCCGAGAACACATAGGCTTGGCCGGCATCAACCTGACTCTGCCCGGCCAGCCGCCACCCTCCGATGATGACATCCGCCCAGCCGTCCTTGTCCACATCTCCCGCCCCGGCGATGCTGCGGCCGAGATGGCCGGGATCAGGCCAACCCGCCCAGCCTGTAAAGACACGGACGGGAAGACACTGCGACTGCGCCAGTGCCCACCTCGGTACGAGCCCACCAGCGCTGACCGCAAGCACAACAACCGAGACGATCGGGGTGAGAGCGATGAGCCGCCTCAACAACGAGGTCTGGCCCATTATTAAAAAGCCATCTTCGTCATACCGTATGACGCCCCTCAGGCACGAAGAATCAGCCGGCCAACGGGCATCGAGGGTCACCGTGCTGACGGTTCTACAACTGCCGATTCCGGAATAGAAGGATTGTAAAGTCTAAACCGAGGACCGAACGATCCTCTTCCGGCTTGTCCGGACCGCCGTAATTACATACGTTTCAATCAACGTGATCGCTTGAGCGAATACCATACCTCCACGACCGCCTTGACGCCCGAAGCGAGCTCCGATGCCGACCTCATGGCCAGGGGTTCCAGTCCATCATAGAGCGATTCGATGACCAAGCCGTTGTTGGGAACGTCGCCCTTCAGCCAGGCTCCAACACATTCGGTGATGTCCACCTCGGTGAGGCCTGAAGGGTCGCCGGGACAAAACCGCGCCACGGCCGCTATTCCAGGGCCTGCTTGATCACCGTCCAAAGCGGATTGTCCCTACGGGGCAGAACCGGTGTCTCCCCGCGTTCGACGGCAGACCAGTAGGCGGCGCCCAGCGGCTGGGTACCGAGCTCATAGTCCATCCCGTCCCAAGTGTCTTCACGAAAGGAGTAGAAGGCCCAGTGCCAGCCGTGGGATTGGAGGACCTGAATCACGTCATGCATGTACTCGGCGGCCCCCGGCACGGTGCGGTGGCAGCCAAACTCGGCCGCGAAGACGTGGCGTGAGGGGATGTTCCATCTGTGCTACCATTCGCTCACGCGGCCGAGGTAAAGCTCCAGAAACGACCTGTCCAGCGCGATCGTGTCGCCGCCGTCGGTGACGACTGTCCCGGGATATGAGAATCGGCCGGCATTGGCCTTCTTGTTGGTGTACTCGAATGGCTCGTACATGTGAAACGCGTAGATCACGTTGGTGTCGAGCAATGGCCGGAATTCGGCCAGTCCGTCAGGCGATGCCCACCGGCCGCCGTCGAGCACGATGGGCGTCGTACTGTCGACGTCACGGATTGCGCGCACGACGGTTGCATAGAAGCGATTGAGTACCACGGGGCCATCGGCGCCGACCGCGAACTCGGGTGTCGGTTCATTGAGGATGTTGTACCCCACAACGGCGGGGTTGTCCTTCAGGTGGCCGGCGAGTTCACGCCAGAATCGGTAAGCTCGGCCCCAGTATGACGTGTCGCGCCAGAGACGCAGGTCGCTTCGATCGCCGTTCTGCTGCCGCCAACGGGCTCCGGGCAACGATAAAGTGGTCACCACGACCTTCATCCCCACCGAATCCGCTTGCGCGAGCGAGGCCAGCAGAAGACCAAGATCCTCGGTGATAAGCCCGGTGAACTGATCGGCATCGCCCAAGAGGAAGTCGCGGTGGCGTGAGTCCCACTTGTTCGGCGCCAGGCGGACGACTTCGATCCCAACGTCGCCCGCCGCCCGCCACCAGTCCGCCGTGACGACATGGTTGAAGCAGTTGGCGCCGTGGCGCAGTCGGGTCCAGAATGCGGTTTTCACAACCGCCGGTGAGTCGTCGGACGCCCGGATCGGCGTGATGGATATGACCAGGGTGCCTATGAGCGCTGCGGCTGTCGCGAATGCACGCCGACTGCCTCGGCCCCTCGTTTCGCCCGGATGGCGGGGCCCAGAGACTGCTGACATCGATCGGGTCCTACGCGATCCACGTCGTGTGAACGACGTGGATCGGCGGGTAGCTCACTGTCACTTCTTGACGACTTTCAGCGCCGCCTCGGCGGCATCCAACAGCGGAGTGACCGAGATCGGACTGCCGACCGCCTCTTGCATCCACTGATCCGGCGTCACGCTGCCGATGGCGCACATGCGTTCCATCTCGGTGGCGAGATTCGCCGTCTTCATGTGCTGCTCGACCGGGAGGACGATGATGTGCGCCAGTGTGTAGTCGGGGAGGTACAGGGCGTAACTGACCATGTGGGAATAGATGGCCAGAATCGGCGTGTCTTTGACGCCGAAAATCGGAGCGTAGTACTGATTCCAGATATTTTGGGCAATGGCGACCACCGCCTCCCGCAGTTGCGCGGGGGTGGCATCCGGATGCGCGTACATCCAGTTCCACATCCCCATGTCGACGAGCGAGACGCCGGCGATCTCGTAGGTCGACCACAGCTCGTTGAGCGCATTGAGCGGCCCGGCCAGCGGGTCCTGCTGGGTCACCCCGATGTAGTCGAGATTGCGGTTCTGGAACACGTAGGCGAATCCCTCGGTGAAGGCGTTGTTGGGCACGCCCCGCAACAGGGCGTGGGGAACGCGCGTCGAAGAGAACACCTGCTCGACATTGTGGCCGAACTCGTGCGTGGCAATGTTGTACCCTTTGTAGTTCATGCCCGTGGCGGCGACGCGCGTGCGCAGATGGGCCTTGTCGACCGGCCGTCCGGGTCCGGAGGCATGCCCCGATCCCCGCGCCGGATCAACCTGAACATGCGCGACGAGGAACTGCGTGGTGGCGTCGCTGAAGCCGAGCTTGTGGAGAATGTCCGGGAGGCCTGCCTCAAACGCGGCGGCCGTGGGGTACTTGGCCGACACGAGTTTGTCGAGTTCTTCTTCGGGCATGCCGGCGCTGGGACGAAACCCGGCGTACCAGATGTCGAACGGCTGCAATTTGCGTCCCAACCGGCGCTCGATCAAGGCGGCGACCTTCTTGATGGTCGGCGACGAGATCACCGACTTGAACATCTGCTCCACCTCGGCCTCCGGAATTTCCCGGCCGCGGTCGAAGCGGCGCTGCACGAACGTCGTCGTGCCGAGGTAGTACGGGTCGGCGGCACGCTGGGCGTGGAAGATGTCGAGGATGCGGGCATACCGCGTGTCGGGCTCCCGCGCGCCGTCGACCGCCGTCCCCGATGATCCGCCGCCCTGCCAGGATGACGGGACATCACCATCGACGTCTCCGGAGACGGTCACCTGGCCCGTCGATACCTGCCAATCGACCGCCGGGTTGTCCACCACGACCGACGGAATCTGCTGCTGGATGATCTTGAGCATGACGTCATAGATCATCTCCTGCCGGGCGAGGCCGTCCGGTTTGGAATACTGCGATTTGAGCTCATCGCGGAGATTCCAGTGACTGAGCAGGCGGAGTCCCTGGGGAAACAGCCGGGTGCCATCGGCCGAGAGGAGATGGTGCATCCAAATGTTATAGTGGCTGATATAGTTGTCCGCGGCCACAGTGACCTGATTGAGGCGCTGTGAAATGTCCGCCGGCACGCGGTCGGTGAACATCTGCCCGAGCCGGGCATACACCCATTGCTGCCGGGTCCACTTGGGTCCGAGTGTCAGGCGCTCCTGAAGCGTGAATTGCGGGTAATTCAGAAGCACCATAAACGCGATCTTCGTCTTGAACATGTCATCGCTGAAGTGGGCGCTGGGGGAGTAACCGGCGAAGGCGTAGTCGATGGGGAGAATCGGCCCGATCTCAACGTCCAGATGCCAGCTCAGGTCCCGGCCCATCTCGGCGTAATGTCCGAAGATGCTCTCGAAATACCCCTCGATGTGATCGGCGGTCTGCTGCAGGACCTGTGAATCGGCGATGAAGTTCTGCTGGCAAAAATCCGCGAACTCCGGGGCCGTGCCGTCCTCAGTGCGCCACATTTGCGCCGCCTGACGGACGCCCTTGTCGACGCGTCCGCGCTGGGCTTCGCCATGTTGGGTGACCAGGGCGCTGATTGTCGCCGTGATTTGGGTCTCTCCAATCGGGGTGCTCTGCGCCATGGCACGTTCTCCTGCGGACAAACCGGACAGGGTCAAGAGCGCGACCATCGCCGAGGCAGCCACGAATCTGCCGGGGTGGAATGGACGTTGCGATTGCGACTGCGAGCGGGGCATCTGTCTCTCCTCTTTGACGATGAATTCAGACCGGGTCATTGTAGGCAATCCCGTGACGACAAATCGTGATGCCGGGGCGGTCAAGAACAGTGTCCGACCGCCAAGTTCTCAAGATAGCCGCAGAACGACGACGACACAACTCCATCGGGGCCCTTTCCCTTGGTGCCACCGCACCGATCTTACTTCCCGGCATCCCCCGGCTTGAGCATCTCCACGAAGAAGTCCGCGATCAGGTGGCGGACGTGCTTCCGCATCGTGGTCGTCGACAGGCCGTGCTTGCCGCCGGGGTAGGTCATCAGCCGGAACTGTTGACCCTGTTTCTGCAGGGCCGCCATGACCTGCGTCGAGTTGGTGAACAGCACATTGTCATCGGCCATGCCGTGGACCAACAGGAGCGGCGCTTTAATGTTCGCCAGCGAGCCGAACACCGCGCTGGAATCGTACCCGGCGGCATTCTCCTGCGGCGTCCCCAGGTATCGCTCGGTGTAGTGGGTGTCGTACAACTGCCATTCGGATACCGGCGCCACCGCGACCCCGGCGGCCAGGTCGCCGCCGGCCTTGGCGAGCATCATCAGGGTCATGTACCCGCCGTAGCTCCAGCCGAAGACACCGATGCGCGCCACGTCGACAAACGGTTGCTGCTTGAGCCAGCGGACGCCGACGAGCTGGTCGCGCACCTCGACATCGCCGAGGCGGCCATAGATCGGATCGGAAAATCTGCGGCCGCGACGTCCCGAACCGCGATTGTCGAGCCCAAAGACGATGAACCCCTGCTGGGCCATATACTGACCAAACAGATCGCCCCAGCCCCGGCTCACGGTTTGCGACCCCGGGCCGCCATAGACGTTGATGAAAACGGGGTAGCGTCGTGCCGGATCGAAATCCGGCGGCTTCAGCAGGCGATACTCCAGTGTCTGCCCGTCCTCCGCGGTCAGCGTGCCGAATTCCGGCGTCACATGCATGTCGCGGTACCGCCAGTAGGGATGCTTCTCGTCGAGGCGGTTCTCCTCGATCCAGGCGAGGAAGCGGCCATCGGCGGCGCGGATGCTGGCTTGTGGCGGCGTCAGCGGATTCGAATACCCCTCGACATAGAGCGAGACCCGCGCGGCATCCCGGGCGAATGATGCTCCGTGGATTCCGTCACCCTGACTGATGCGCGACGGATCGTGCGCGTTGCTCCCATCGAGGCGCACGGTGTAGATCTGATGGTCAATGATGGCGTCGCGGTTGGATGAGAGATAGACACGCCCTGCCGGCTCATCGACCGCCAAGAGCCCATCGACATTCCAGTCGCCGGCGGTCAGCGGGTGGATCAAGGCGCCATCGAGACTGTAAAGGTAGAGATGGTTGAATCCCGTGCGCTCCGAGGCCCAGATGAAGGCCGGTTGCTTTTTGAGGAAGCGCAGATCGTCGTTGAGATTGATCCACGTCTGGGAGGTCTCGGTCAGAAGCGTCCGCTGCGACAGTGTCGCCACGTCGACAGCGATCAATTCGAGCCGCTTCTGATCGCGGCTTTCGCGTTGGTAGGTGACTGTCTTCCCATCGGGGACCCAGTCGACGCGCGCCAGGTAGATGTCGGGGTCGGAGCCGAGGTCGATCCAGCGCACATCGCCGCCGGTGGGACGGATGAGCCCAAGCCGGACGATCACATTCGAATCTCCCGCCGCCGGGTAGCGCTGCTCGATCACCTCGGTGCGATCGGGATAGACCTCGAAGCGCTTGACTGAAGGGACCGGCGATTCGTCGTATTGCTTGAAAGCGATCAGACTGTCGTTGCGTGCCCACCAATACCCGCTCGACTGGTCCATCTCCTCCTGGGCGACAAACTCCGCCTCGGCGTTGTGCAATGTGCCAGCGCCGTCGGTGGTCAGTTGTCGCTGAGCGCCGGTGGCGAGGTCGACCACGTACAGGTTCTGGTCGCGCACGAATGAGGCATAGTGGCCTTTGGGGGAGATCTTCGGGTCGATCGCGCCCTCGCCGGTTGCGAACTTTCGCACCGCCGCGTCAGGTTTGGCTCTCAGGTCGTAGAGGTAGAGGGTGTCGCCGAGGGGAAAGAGGAGCTTGGCGCCGTCGGGCGACCACGCATAGGTGAGGATTCCCTTCAGCGATGCCGTCCGGGCGCGTTCGCGACGCGCTTTCTCGGCGTCCGACAGCTTCTCCTCCGGCACGATCATCTTGGAATCGACCAGCATCCGGGTCTTGTGCTTGTCGATCTCATAGACCCAGAGGTCGAGTTGATATTGGTCGGTGTCGCGCCCGCGCAGGAATCCGACGCGTTTCCCGTCGGGGGAAATCCTCACTCCGCGCGGCGTCGGCCCGGAGAGCGACGTATCCCCATAGATCCGATCGATCGTGAGCTTCTCTGCCGCCGCCGGCGATGCCAGCATCACCGCCGCCACGAGCAGCATCAACACGAGCATTGTCCAACGACGCATGGTGCCTCCGTTCCTTCAGAATCCGTTCTGCGACATCTCTTCAAATCGAGGACAAGGGGCTTCGGCCCCTTGCTGTCAGTCCGCCAAGTACATCTTTGTTTGTCTTCATAATCGCTCCAGATGTCGGCCTTTGGCCGACCGCGATCGGAGATCGCGGCCACGCATCACGTGTTGATCACACACCTGTTGTGTGCCCGCGATCTGTGATCGCGGCATTTTCGATCCCATCCCAGCAAATCGGGTCAATCTGTATCGGGACGTCCGTGATTCCCGATCTCGCCCGGGCGCTCGACCAGACCCAGTCCATTGGATCAGAGACCAACCCCCTCCGAACTGGATTCCATTCGATGTACTCAACTGCTCGACGGATGCGTTCGTGCGAGTAGAGGTTTCGGTCGAACCCTCCGCCACGCTCCCAGACTCTGATTGAGGGACCGGACGGTCCATCGATCCGGAGTTGCCCCAATCGCGGATCATCATCAGCCCGCCATATGTCAATCAAGCGCTTCGCAAACGGTCCCTTGACTCGCTTCAGGATCTCGGCCATCGAATAGGCGTTCTCGCGGGGCATCAGGAGAAGATGAACATGTTCCGGCATGATGACATACGCCCACAACTCAAGATGCAGGCGTCGGCGGGCTGCATCAAGCGATTCAACAAGCAACTTGCGCGCCGGGTCGTCAATGAGGATTGGGCAGCGGTGATAGCTACTGCATGTCACGAAGTGCGCGTGCCCGGCGATGTTGTAGCTCTGTCGTGGCATTAACGTTCCATCTTCTTCGTTTGCCGTGAATCGCGTGCCCGCAATCTTTGATCGCGGCAGGCCTCTCAGTGGCGCAGGCGGTTGTCCTCATGTCCTGTTTCAGCTCCAGTCGGACAGATTTAGCATCTAAAAGTTGATGGTTTGCGTCGGTTCTCCGGGCCAGATTAGGGGACGGAGGACGGATGTATGGACGAGGATCATGGGACGCCGCTGAGT
>JBFMGX010000017.1 GCA_040752595.1 Candidatus Zixiibacteriota bacterium | reverse complement strand
GTGTTGAAAAAGCCACCGTTTCCGTGGCGCCGGGTGCCCACACCCGGCGCAAGTGGCTGTGCATCAACGGTCGGGTGTGGGCACCCGACCGCACATGTGCGGAATTGGGAGGTTTTTCAACAAGCCCCTTCCAACGGTACTTTGTGGTTGAGCGCCTCCGGCACGTCCAGACCTTCCCCGCCTCCCAGCGCCCGCCCGGGAAGCAGCGCGAGCGCCAGTGCCGTCAGGAATCGGAAGCCTCTCACGAATCGTCTCATCGTCACTCCATCGGAGGCCGACCCGGCAAGATAGACGCCGTTCTTCCCTCGGACAATCGCTTTGTCACGCGTTTCACAAGCACATTGCTAATGTTTGTCACATGTGCCGCCGTCCGCGACGAGCGCAGTTACAATGGGGTCATAGTCACGACCGGATTCCTGCCATCTTATTGAGGATTGCCAAATGATGAAACAAGAACCCGTCAGGAGCACAGGGCTCCTGACCTACGGACGCGGTTCTCCCGGCCGGCAAACACGTACGCCATGTCGGCATGGTCGTCTCGCCGCCTGATTGTGATTCACCCGGCATGGACATCTCTTGACACGCCGCGCCGGAGAGTTTTCGTACATTTGTTGGACCGGGATGTCGGGGTGGACGCCCGGACGGTATTGCCGTAGCCAGAGGAGCCTCACCATGACGGTCCGAAACGGTGTCCTGAAGGCTATCGAGTCCGCCGGTCACTGGGTTCGGGCGTTTGTGGGCCGCGACAAGAAGTGGGAATGCCCCGGTCGTGATCAAAACGGCCGCCCGTTCCCATGTGGTCGCAAGAGCCAGCGCGTTGTCCGGAACATCCCCGACACCGGCTTACTCGAGCTCCAGTGGGAACGAGTGGAGACCTCGCCCACCGCCTATGAGTTGAGAGCGGCCGGGGAGGTGGTTGCGTTTCTGTGCGGAGAGGTCGATCTCGCCTCGATCTGTTGCGTCCGTACAGCGAGTGGCGACTGGGGGATTGCTTTCGAGCGTGAGGGTCCCAGGGCGAACCATGTGGTGGCACGGACCGCCGAAACCGGCACCGAGGCCGCTTGGCTTGTGAAGAGACCACTCAGGGGTTGCCTGCTCAGTCTCTCTGATGACCGTGATTACCATTGGACAATGGTGCGATGGGTCCCTCCCCTGTGGTCGCTCACTTCGGCCGACGGGAGCTCCCTTTTGACGCTGTCGGCCGATGTGCTTTCGACCCGGGAACGAGGTTCGGTGGCGCTGGCGCCCGAGGCGATCGATCTTCCTGATGTCTCTTTGCTCAGCGTGCTGGCGCTGTACATCTTCCTTTTGTGCACTCATCGTTCGGCCGAGTGGGCGACCTGAGCGCTACGAATCTCAGACAGCGAGTCAGATCCCCCTGGCACTTCGTACGCGGCGATGATCACCAGGAACAGGCAGAGACTTTGGTAACGCTTCGCGAGCTTGCACGCACATTCTTCTTCCTCGGCCTGACTTCATACGGGGGACCGGCCATCGTGGCGCAGATTCGTCAGACCATTCTGCGCAAGGGCTGGCTGACAGACAGTGATCTGCAGGATTCTCTGGCCTTCTGCCAGATGTTGCCGGGGCCGGTGGCGGTTCAATTTGGCGAGCACATCGGCTGGCGTCTGCGCGGCGGTCGGGGCGCGGTTGTGGCCCTGGTATTCTACATGCTGCCGACGTTCATTCTCATGCTGGTCCTGTCGGCGGTGTACTTTCGGATCGGGGAGGTCCCGCTGGTGGTCGCCGTCTTGAAGGGCTTGCGGGCGGCGACAGTCGGGATCATCGTCAATGCCATTATCTCCATGAGTCGTCCGGCGATCTCGCACTGGCGCGCCATTCCCATCGCGTTGGCGAGCGCGGCGGGATTCCTGCTGCACGTGAACGTCATCCTCGTGTTGGCTGGAGCGGGGGTGGCAGGGGCCTTGTTGTTGCCCCGGGGTCGGGTCGGAGCACAGACATCGGTCAACGGCGCGGCGCCCGCCGTGCGGTACCGGCGCGTGGTGCTTTGGGCCGTCGTCGTCGTCGTGGCCTTCGTCATGCTGATTGTGCTGTCAGGGAAGTTGGGACCGTCCTATCCGTCCCTCGGGACGGCCATGACCAAGGTCAATCTGTTGGCCTTCGGGGGCGGCTATACGGCCATTGCCCTGATGTACGATCAGGTGGTTACCGCGTACAAGTGGCTGTCCCGGCCGGAGTTTCTGGATGGGTTGGCGCTTGGCCAGATCACGCCAGGGCCAGTCATCATCACGGCCACCTTCATCGGTTACAAGGTTGGGGGGGTGATCGGCGCTGTCTTCGCCACCGTCTGCGTCATTCTCCCGTCAGCGGTCCTGCTAGTCGTGCTCGCGCCGCAATTCGTGCGCCTGCGCCGGATCGACATCATGGGCCGTGTGGTCCGCGGTCTTTTGGCGGCCTTCATCGGCATGCTCCTCTTTGTGTTGTGGCAGGTGGCCTCGGTCGGCATGACCGAGCCCCTGACGTTGGTTCTCGCCATCGGATCAGTTATTGCACTGCGGTTTGTCTCCAACCCGATCTGGGTCGTGTTGGGCGCGATGGTGGTGACGCTGGTCTTCGGACGATGACCGTCATCGTCCATTCTGTCGACTCACCAAAGCCGTATCCCGGACCGTGCCGCCCGGCCCGCTGTGATTTTCGCGGGTCCCGTATCTCTCGGCAGGGTGTTCGGTATTACTATGTGCCTCTGAGAACAAGTCGCGGCAGCGCTCCTGCCGCAATAGGTGTCCACGGTGCTGAAGTGGTATCCGGTTTTCGTGTTGAAGATCAGGTGGCGGTCGGGCAGGATGGCAAATGAGGTTCTCCCCACATCTTGGGCCTCGGCGGGCGGCCCGTAGCATTTCCTTTGATGGCTCCGGGTCGCCGGCGGACGCCCGGCTACTCCCGGGGAATAGCCAGGATCAAATGGTGTCCGTCCGCCTCATCCCGGCGATGCGCGATCGTTCCGCCCAATTCCGTCGCGATCAGGGTCAACAGGGAGAGACGTGCATCGACTTCTTCGGAGGACGTGATCGATCGCGCCGTCACGATGACCTCCGCGTCGGCGTCATGCCCGCGTCCGGAGATGGCAATCGTGTCGCCGCGCTCGCCGGACAACAGAGCGGCGTCGATGCACAGGAACACGGCCTGCTGGAACAGGAATGGGTCGGTGCGCAGCGAGATCGCTTCGAAGTCCGACTGTGTTTGGAGAAGAATCTGTCGGCGGGCCGCGAAGCTCCGCGCCAACTGGGCTACGGCCTGCAGTTGACCGGCCAGGTCGACGGTCCGGGTCGGATCGTCGGCGCTGTGGGCGAAACGGTTCAGATGCCGGACGATCTCCGCTCCCCGCTGCACTTGGGCGGCCAAGCTGCCGGCGACCCGTTCGAGTTTTTCCGGCGGTATCCGACTTCCCTGTCGTCCGTCCTGGATGAAATCCTGCAGCAGACCGGACAACTCACCCACCGTCGACAACACGTTGTTCAGATCGTGTGAGACGGCGGCCGTGATCCGGCCGAAGAACGCCAGTCCCGATCTCCGCAGTTCCTGTTCCGGGCGGGGAGTGTCTTTCATCGTTGTGACTCACGCACCAACGGCTTTCTTCATTCTGTCTATTAGATCGTCAATGTTGATCGGCTTAATCAGGTAGTCACTGGCACCGTGTTCCAGGCCGGATTCGCTGTCTTGTTCCGAGCCCCGGCCGGTGAGCAGAATCACACGGGTCGCCGGGCGGATCTTCTTGACCTGTCGGAGGAGCTCCAGCCCGTCCATGCCGGGCATTCGCATGTCGGCCACGACGACGTCGAATTCGCGCTCCGTCAGCCGCCGCACCGCCTCGGCGCCGCTGGTCAGCGCCTCGGCTTCGATCCCCCGGATGCGCAGGCGCTCTTCGACCGTGGAGACGAACTCGGCCTCGTCATCAACCAAGAGTACGCGCAAAGCACCCATGTCGATTCACTCCAGTCAAGGCATCAGGATCGGCAGCGTCACCGTGAAACTCGTCCCGCGCCCCAGCTCGCTTCGGACGTCCAGCTGTCCCCCCAGCTTCTCGACGATCCCATACGTGATGGACAGCCCCAACCCGGTTCCATGTTCTTTCCTGGTGCTGAAGAACGGCTCGAAGATGTGGGGAAGAACGTCCGCCGGGATACCCGGACCGTTGTCGGACACGGTCACCGCCACGCGGCCGGACATGTTCGCCTCCAAGGCGATCGCGATCCGCCCTCCGACATCAACCGCCTCCAGCGCATTGGTGATGATGTTCAGGAAGACCTGCTGCAACTGCCCGGGGTCGCTCTCGATGGTGGGGATGTCAGATAGGGCGGTCACGGGGATCGTAATGCTGCGGTATTCGGCCTCACGGGCCAAGAAGCCGATGACCTCCGTGATCAGGGCCTTGAGGTCGACCGGCCTCCTTTGCACATCGATGCGCTTGGCGAACCCCAACAACTGACGGGTGATCTTGCTGCATCGCTCCACGGAATAGAGAATGGCGTCGACGTGCTTCAGAAACTTGTTCCAATCGGGCTGGGACTGGTCCGCCGAGAGGATGTCCTTCAACAGACCGGCCTTCTCGGCGATGATCGCCAGGGGGTTGTTGATCTCATGGGCGACGCCGGCCCCCAACCGACCCAGGGACGCCAGCTTGCTGGAGTATTCGAGTTGGTGGACGGCCGCGGCCTGGCGTCGGTCCGACTCTTGCAGCTACGCCACCATGTACGACGACGTGCCGACCACGAGCAGTAGAATCAGGACGATGCTGGTGGCCAGAAACCCGAGCAATTCGTTTCGCATCGCTCCCCACCCCTGCCGGAGCGCGTCGGGCTTCTTCAGCATGACGAAGATGAAGGGAGACGATTCAATATAGGCGTAACCCAAGATGTAGGGATTCCCGCCCTCGTCCCGTTCCTCGCTGACTTTCGCCCCTTCGGTATAGTCGGGTACCCGGAGGTAGGACTCCAGCACGTGAAACCCGGATCCGGAGCTGGTCTGCAGGACGCCGTTGTGGTTGATCAGGAACGCGTCGCTGGATGGGCCGAGGTCGAGGGCGGCAATCTGACGCTCCAAAATCTTGAGGTCCAGTGTGGCCCGCAGCACGTAGAAGCCGCCATCCCGGTCTTCGTGCCGCACGGCGATGACAAAGTGAGGGAAGGCGCGGTAACCCAGGAACACGTCACTGACGTAGACGTCCCGGAGACGGACCTCCCGGAACCAATTCTCGTGGGCATAGTTGACGCCGCGCAGCTCGTAGGGACCGGCGTAGCTGCGCTGCACACCCGCCGAGCCGATCAGACCCAGATCGATGATGCCGCCGAAGGCCTCGCGCATATTGCGGAAGATCAGCGTCATCTGCTGTTGGTCCGCCAACTCGGCGAATGACCGATCCCGGACGATGAACTTCATCGCCGCGCGACGCTCCTCGAGGAAGAACTCGATCGATCGTTTCATCGAGGAGGTCAGCCGCTGCGCGGGCTGAATCAGTCCCTCGCGAAACGCCGCTTTGTACTGATTGTAGCTGACGGCGGTGATGATGCCGAGCGGCGCGATGGCCACGAAGGACGTGAGCAGGACCGTGTACCACCACAGCCGGCGGTAATGCCTGGCCGGTGCGCGTGCGCCCGAATCCTCCGGCGGCCGGACGGGGAGCCGGCGCCACCACCACCGGGGGCGCGGCCCCGTCGCGCCGCTGTGGTCAGGCGCCGGGACTCTCGCGGAGCTTTTGGTTTCGCTTGATTCTCTCGTAGGCGTCCCGAAGCACGTTGGTCAGATTTTGAATATCGACCGGCTTCTCGAGATAGGCGAACGCGCCCAGGCTCATCGCCAACTCACGGTCCTTCTCGCTGCCATGGCCGGTCAGGATGATGATCTCCACTTGCGGACGGGTCTGCTTGACGCGCCGGAGAACCTCGATCCCATCGATGCCCGGCATGCGCAGGTCGAGGATCATGACCTCCGGCTCCTCCTTGTCGATGACCGAGAGGGCCTGCTCGCCATCGAAGACCACCGCCGTCCCGATATCCCGCATCTGCAGCCGCTCGGACAAGGTCTGGACAAACTCCTTCTCGTCGTCGATCAGCAGGACCTTGGCGGGCAGGTCGAATTCCTGGTTGCTCATGACAAGACTCGCTCGGAGATCCGGTTGCTCTCGTACCTGAACACTCTTCACCCCCGCGACCCGGGCGCCGACCTTGCGGAACTGTTCGCGCAGATGATCCAGGCGCAGCACATACTTGTTGATGGCCACGGTGACGTCGCCGTCCCGGCTGGTCACCGCCACATCATGCCCCTCCTCCACCAGCGCCCTGTTGACGCGGGCCGCCAGGAGGAAGTCTTCCATCGCCTTCCGAGACGCCGGCGTCGACTGCACGATCGTGGCGCGGGCGTTGTCGCAGATCATATTGACGGCATCGACCACCGGGGTCGTGTGCATGGGATCTTGATGTCGTAGAGCCGTCTGTCCCACGGGCCCCGTTGGAAGAGAAAGGCCGTCCATTGGCTGCGCGCCAGATCCTCCTGCTGGATCCGGCGTTTAACCTTTCCCTTGGCCTGACCGGCGTCTCCGGCGGCCCGCGCGATGCGGAACTCCTGCCCGGCCACGAGGCACACCTTCAACACATGGGAGATGTAGCCGGGGAGAAGATGGCCGGCAAAACCCCGGTGGACGACGTTGTCGGCGAGCGCCAACTCGGCGATCGCTTCCCGCAAGTACGCGACCGCCCGCTCCTTCTCGCGGGTGAACCGGCTGAAGATCGAGAGCTGGCCGTGCATCGCCTGGCGCAGCTTTTCCTCCGGAAGATCACAGTGGCCGGCCGCCTGGGCGATCACCTCCTCGTCTGCGATCAGGCGATGGTCCAGGTTCCGTGCGACCCCGGCGGTCACCTCTTCGTCGAGGCAGTACGTTCCGCTGAAGATGCTCACGACGGGCATGATGTCCCCAGACTGTTTGTTCCCCCCGCATGAAAGCGGCAACGGCCCAAGAATCAAGTGCCTTCTGTATCCAGGGGGCGATTGTGACAGATGCGACGGAGGCAGCCGGGTGCCGGACAGCGTTGGCGTCTCACGTGGTCGGGAGGATCTTGCGGGCAACTCTCTGACGGACTACAAGGGACGGACATCGTCCGTCCGTACCTTGAGGGCGGATGGATGTTCTTGCTCATCCCACAGCACGTTATTGGTTTCACATGCCCCGTGTCCGAATCGTCCACGGTCTGTGGTGGCGCCGTCATCCCTGGGAAGCGCAACACTCTGAGACCAAGCCGCCCGCAACGAGGGAGCAGCCCATGATGCCAAGTTGTGCCAGTATCGACAGAATGAACCCACGGAAACCGCGGGACGTGCCGGCTGCGCTTCCGGTCTGGGTGGCGTGTCTTGTCGTCGCTTCGATGCCGGTTGCGTCACCGGGCCAAAACCCGGCGGTGGACACACTCCGGTCCCAACCGGTCTCGACGGCCGACAGCGTGAGCGCCGCCGAGGCACGGCGGTCAACGGTCGATGCGGATCTCCGCAATCTGAAGAAGATCACGCTGTCCGGGTTTGTGCAGGTTCGGTACGAGCACCATCAAGATGCCGCCAATGGTCCAAGCGCAGGCACTGGGTCCAGTGGCAAGAATCAGGCGAAGTTGCTGGATCGGTTCTATGTTCGCCGCGGCCGTCTGAAGGCCGCCTATCAGGCCAATCCCCACGCGCTCGGCGCCGTCTCTCTGGACGGTTCGGCATCGGGGGTCGTGCTCAAAGACGCCTTTGTAAGTCTGACGGAGCCATCAACCGGTCGCACGACCGCCAGGCATACCTCATAGCCTGTGGCGCCGGGTGTTCACACCCGGCGTGGCGGTCGGGTGTGGGCACCCGACCGTACACTTCAGGGGTTGTGAACCCGACTCGGAAGGCCGACCCAGTGGTCAGCCGATCGCCGTGCGCACGAGTTCAAGCAGCGACGTCTTGTCGATCGGTTTGTCGACAAAGGCCAACGGCTTCGGCATCGTGTGATGATCGCGGCTGAAGAGGTCTTTGTACTGGGTCACGCCGCTGCAGATGATCACCGGGATCTTCGACAGCATCGGGTCTTTGCACAGGCGGCGGTAGAACTTCACGCCGGTTTCGCGGGCCATGATGATGTCGAGCGTGATCAGGTCGGGCTGGAACTCCGCGACTTTGTCCCAGGCCTCATCGCCGTCGGCGACGGTCAGCGTCGTGTAACCGCTGTCCTGAAACAACGCCTCCAGATAGGTCCGCGGATCCGCTTCATCGTCAACGATCATGATCTTCTTGGACACGGCGCATTCCTCCCCGTCGATCAGTGCCAATCCCACTCCAGGAATGGGCGCTCGATCTCCGGCATCGCATTCACGACCAGCTCGACCAGACCACCGTACAGGATATTGCAGCGCTCGAACAGACCATAGGCGGCGAACATGTCGCGGATGGCGCCCTTGCAGTTGGAGCAGGGGGCGCAGACATACTTCTTGTGCTCCGGACCGATGATGTCCTGGAACACGTTCAGGATCTGGCGCAGCTTGGCCCGACCCGAGACGATCTCGCGGAAATCCGGGAAGTTCAGATCCTGCGTGATGGCAAAGCCGCTGCCGCCGCCGCAGCAGTAGTTGTCGACGCCGTGCGGCGTCATCTCCCGGAAGTGATTGCTGACCGCGCGGAGGACCTCGCGCTGCGGCTCCACCACGCCCATGAGCCGCACGAGATTACAGGGGTCGTGCAGCGTGGTGGTGATGTCGTCGTTGCGCGAGGGATCCACTTTGATCCGCCCGCTGGTGATGATGTCGCGCAGGAGCGTCATGGAGCTCTCGCGGGGAATGTTCAGGTCGCCGGCCAGGACGCGGTCGGCGATGACGGTCAGCGCCTTGTGGGCGTGGCCGCATTCGCCGATGACGACCTTTTTGACGCCCAGTTTGCGCGCGGTCTCCATGTGCTTGAGCGCCACCTTGGCCAGTTGAACATCATCGTACCACACGCCGTAGTTGACGCCGTCGTAGGCCACGATATCGCTGGAGAGAGTGTAGCTGATGCCGGCGGCCTCGAGAATGATGGCAAACGCCTCGGGATTCTCCGGCCAGGCCAGATATTCTCCGGCGTTGTGAATCAGAAGGATGTCGGCGCCGGCCTTGTCCATCGGCCATTTGAACGACAGGCCGGTGCGCTCTTTCACTTCGTCTTCCATGAACTCGACGTTGTCGAGAAAGGCGGCGGGCGTCATCCCGGTCGAAGACCCGGCCTCGAGTTGCAGGACCGATCCCTTCGTGTGCAGGGCTTCGACCGCGACGCCCATTTCCTGGCTGAAGATCTTGCGCAGCTCGTGGGTGACAAGACCGTTGTCGACACCGATGGGGCAGGACTGGGCGCAACGGCGGCAGAGCGTGCACCGGTAGGATAACTCCATCAGGCGGGCGACCATGGTCCACGTCACGTCGATGTCGTTGCCGGAAACCACCGCGAAGAACTTCCCGCCCGCCTTGACGTACTTCTTGTAGAGGCGGCGCACGATGTCGGAGCGGAACGTCGGCCGATAGATGTCCATCTTACCCGATTCCGCATAGATGGGGCAGGCCGTGGCGCACGTCTGGCAGCGGGCGCAGTACTCCATGGTCAAGAAGAGCGCCTGCTGGAAGGTCCAGTTGTTCTCTCTCTCAAAGAGCTTCTTGAGGCCGGCGAGGAATTGCTCCACCAGCCGGCGTTTTTCCTCCTCGGACTGGGGGCGGGGGAATTTGAAGGCGCTGATGCCGTCCAAGTCGCATTCCAACTGCCGCTGTCGCTCTTCCGAGAGGGGTTTGATCTCCGGCTCCGTGTCCCACTTGTCATAGGGAGGGGGCAAAGGGAGAAACTGCCTGCGATCCAGTTCCACAAGCTGTCCCGGTTTGTGGGAGAAGTCCTTCAAGGTTGTCCGCCTTTTACTCATGGTTCTTGACCTCCCCGGTCGTCATCGCGGCGTCGGCCCAAGTGCTCCCTGTCTTTATATGCGGCGCGGACCAAGTGATCTTGTATCCCAAGGCCGCCTGAACGGCCTGCTCGATCCGCGTACCCCGGATGTTCGGCTCGTCCTCCCAGCGGACTTTGTGATAGGTGAAGTACTTGCCGACCATGTGGGTCATGTGGGTGAACGGGAAGTAGAAGAGCAACCCCGCCATCAGCCACAGGTGCGTCGCCGTTGCCGCCGGAAGTCCCGTCACCGGCTGGAAGGTGATCAGGGACCGCACAAACCCGCGCATGATTGCGTAGGACGGGTCGACGGTGATCCATGACACAAGTCCGGTTGCAAACACGGCCAGGAGGGCCAGCAGGTTGACGTAGTCGCTGAGGATCGTGGCCACGCGCAGCTCGCGGTTGAGCAAGCGACTGAACAACAGGCCGAGGACGCCGACGACGCTCAAAATCCAACCGGCCGCGCCCAGAATCCGCGTGAGATGCTGCACCAGGACGGCGAAGCCGTTGGCCGAGTCGGCCGACACCACGATCCCGGCGGCGCCCATAATGGCACCGATGACCAGCAGAGCCATCAGACCGATCAGGCAGTACATCCCGATGTGGAAGGGGAAGGAAAACACCCACAGCGGGCGGTTGTGCTTGTACACCGAATGTATGAAGACGATCTCCTTGGCCATTTCCCGGAGTTCACTGATCAAGGACCGTACTCTCGGTTTGGTCCACCAGTCGACCTCCTCGAAGTAGGAGCCGCCGTATGCACTCTTGCCCTTTTCGTGCGGTATCGGATAGAGGTCCCACCGTAGGTGGACCGGCATCCGCGCGATTCTGACCATCTTGGCGATCAGGAGCACCGGAAAGACGGCGATGGACAGGTAGCTGATCACTTGCAGTCCGCTCATTCAAACCTCCGACTCAGTTGCGTGCGGGAAGACGACCGTCCGGGAATACTCACTTCGGCGGCCCCAATCCGTCATCTGACCGGGTCCCTGGCGCGTCGGTCTGTGGTCGCAGGCGCGGCAGGGCAACAGTCAGGCAGCTCCCCTGGCCTTCCTCTGAGGTCAGCGTGACCTTGCCGCCGTGCGCTTGGGCGATCTTGTTGGCGATGAACAGGCCGAGGCCTGTCCCGCCGGCGCCTTTGGATGAGAAGAACAAACTGAATGCCTTCTCGCGTGTTTCCCGGTCCATGCCGATGCCGTTGTCCGTGACCGTGAACCGGACGGTTTCCGGATCTTCCTCCAGACCGATGGCGACATGATGCTCCGGCTTCTTCTTGTCGATGCGGCAGGCATCGAAGGCGTTCTCGATCAGGTTGACCAGCAGGGAACGGATCATCTGTGGATCCCCCTGGAATTCACCGGTGGCAGAGCCGTCGGCGACAAGTTCGATCTGCGACTCCCCGGCGCGTTCGTGCATCGACTGGATCACATCGCGCAGGACGTCCCGGCCCGACACCGTTTCCCAGTACGGCTCGCGGTCTTTCGCATAATAGAGGATGTCCATCACCAGAGAGCGGATGCGGTGAAGATTGCGCTGCGTCATGTCCCAGCCGCGGTCCACGCGCTCACGGTCGTTCTTCTTCAGGCCGGAGTTGATCAGGTAGATGCCGCCGTCCAGACTGTTCAGCAGTCCCTTGATCCCATGGGAGACTGTGCTGATCAAAAGCCCGACCGAGGTCAGTTTGTCCTGAAGCTGCCGGATGGCCGTGATGTCCGAGCTCATCTCGATGACGTGCTCGATGTCACCGTCGGCATTGCGCAACGGCGAGGTGACCACAAGGACATTGATCTTGGTGTTGTCCTGCGACGTGACCACCTCCTCGTGGCTGCGCACCCGACCGTCGGCAAAGGTCTCCTGCACGGGACAGGGCGTGCAGGCCTTGGCACGATGCTTGTAGACTTCGTAGCACTTGCGCCCATAGCCGGTGCCGAAGGCCTCCCGGTGCATGCGGTTGGCGGCGACGATATTGAGGTCCTTGTCCTGGATTGAGATATAACAGGGAACTTCCTCAAAGAGGAGGCGGTGCCGTTCCTGGCTCTCGCGCAGGTGTCTGTGGAGGAGCTTGATATCGGTGATGTCGGTCGACATCTCCATGACGGAGACGATCTCTCCGGACTCATTCCGGATCGGCGTCGAGTAGACAATGACCCAGACCTCATCGCCGTGGATCGTCCGGACCAGTTCCTCGCTGCGGTGAGATTCGCCGTCGCGGAACGTCCGCTCGACGGGACAACCCTCGCATTTCTCCGGCCGCTGTTTGTACACTTGATAGCAATAGCGCCCCTCGAAATCACCGAAGTTGCGGCGGAAGCGGTCGTTGGCATCGATGACGCGGAGATTTCGGTCCTGCACGGTCAGAAAACAGGGCATGGAATCGAAGTAACGCCGGTAGGCATCCGTCATCGAATGACCTCCTTCCATCATCCCTTCTCCGTCGTGACCTCCAGAATCTTCTTGACGTTGAGCAGAAGCGCTTCGTCGCTGACGGGCTTGTCCACATACCCTTCGGGCGGCGGGACGGGACGCTCATAGATCAACCGGCGCAACTCCGGCTTGCCGGTGATGATGCAGACTCTGATCGACCGCAAGTCATGGTCATGGCGCATGAACTCGAAGACCTCGTCACCGGAGCGCCCCGGCATGTTGATATCGAGGGTGATCAGATCGGGCTTCTCGCGGCGGGCCAGGTCGATCGTCTCATCACCATCGTACGCCTCGAAGACGGTGGCGCCGTTGTCCTGCAGGACAGTGGAGACGAAGGCGGCGAAATCGGGTTCATCATCGGCCACGAGGATTCGGTAGCCGGCCAGCGGCGCCGCTTCGGCGACCGGCGGCGCCACGACGACCTCCACCTTCCGCGGCTCGATGACCAAAGCGTTGGCGACCAGATTGACCAACTGTGTCACCTGTATCCCGAGTTTGTAATGCCGGATCAGGTCGGTCAGGCCGTCGACGCAGTTGTGGCATGAGGTGACGACGATCTCCGCCCCGGTTGACTTCAGTTGGTCGGCCTTGATTTTGGCCGACTTCAGGCGGCGCGGCGTGTATTCCGACATGGACATTGCCCCGCCGCCGCCGGTGCAGCAGTAGTTCTCGGCGCGGTTGGGATACATCTCGCGGAAATCCGTGCAGACCAACTGCAACAACTCGCGCGGCTCCTCGAACAGCCCGCAACTGCGGGCGTTGTTGCAGGAGTCATGGAAGGTCACCGGCGTCTGATTGCGGGACTTGTCGACCGTGATCCGCCCTTCTCTAATGTAGCGGAGCATCGTGATCACGGAGCTCTCCATCTCAAATGCCTTGATGTCACGCGCCGCCCAGTTGGGACCCTCGCATCGCGTCGAGCGATAACCGTGGCCGCATTCGGAGATGACCAGCATGCGGCCGCGCAGCGCCTCGACTTTCTCATAGAGTCGGCGAGCGACAGCGCCGCCCAGCTCGTCGTCGCCGGAGAACAGGCCGAAGTTGGTCATGTCCCAGCCCTCCGACGGCATCGTCCAGCGCTCGGCAGCGGCGTAGAAGATCTTGGCCGCATCGGAAATCGTGCGCGGGTCGTACTTGACCTCGCGGGGGTTGATGGAATAGACGACGTCGCAGTCCGGCACGTCGATCGGGATCGTGGCCCGCGGATCGTCCAACTCCGCCTGCAGCTCCTCGGCGAGCCATTCGAGCGTCTCGATATACTCCTCTTTGAGGACGCCCATCTGGTTGCCGATCTCCCATTGGTCCTTGCTGACGACGGCGACGCCTTCGGGCATCACGCCGACCGAGACGAGCAGACCACGGGCCATGCGGTTGAATACCGCGAAATCCACGCCCATGGGGCAGTTGATGGAGCAGCGGCGGCAATTGGTGCATTTGCCGAAGACGACGTCCTTGAGCTCCTCCAGGTCCTCATCGGTGTAGACGCTCCGGGCATGGACCCACCAGGGAAAGAGGCGCCCGGTCCAATCGAAATGCCGTTTGAAAATGCGCCGGATGCGGTCGGCCTTGTAGGCGGGCGCATAGGTCGGATCGTCGGGGTTGGCCAGGACATAATGGCAGGCCTTCGTGCAGTTGCCGCAATGCACACAGGCCACCAGGGAACTGACGATCTGCCGGCTGAGCTTCTTTTCGAAGCGCTCCAGCACCTTCTGGGCCTTGTGGGATCGGGTCGTTGTCATACGGGTGTCCATCTCGTGCTCCATCCGGCGGAAGGTTCGTCCGTCTATTCGTGCCCGGCCGGCACGTGTCTGATCGGGTAGACACCGCGGTATCCCAGGGTCTTCCCGAGGTAATAGCGGGCGAACGGATAGTACAGGTAGTGTGAGATCTTGCTGAACGGCACGTACACGAGGAAGAAGGCGGTCATGTAGAAGTACGTCAACAGGATGCCCTCGCCGGAGGTTGGATCATTGGCCACCGCCAACGCGGCGAAGAAGAACCACACGGTCAGAAGGACGAGCGAGAAATAGTCGTCGGGGCTGCTGATGGCCCGTATGTACTTGTCGCCGACCCTCCGGATGATGCGCAGCAGGCCGACGAGACACGCCGCGCCGATGGCAATCTGAAACGCCGGCGTCACACCCGGCCAATCCAGCAGAGACGGATTGTAGGGAATGACGAACGACAGTAGGATGGCGGCGACCACGCCCAGGTGGAAGATCACGAACTGGGCATAGAGAAGGGGTTTGGTGCGCGTGCTTTCCATTGCCCAGGGCATCGCGATATTGGCCCAGGAATAGAGAACGCCTTTGGCCGGAGTGGTTCCCGGCAGGCCCGTCTTCGGTTGTCGTTCCCGGCCGGCCTTGTGGCGGAGAAGCCAAATCAGACGCGTGGTGTAGACCAGGGCCATGAACAGCAGTGCCCCCTCCTGCAAACGGTGTTCGGCGAAGTGCAGTGCGTCGCTCATCCTGTGACTCCCGTTGCTTGGTTCAACTCCGACATCCGACGCCGAAAGACCTCGTGTTCCCGGTTGTCACCCAGACAGATGATGACGTCCCCGATTCCGGTCGTCCCCGCAAGGTAGTCCCGGATCGTCGAGAACATGACACGGGCGCTGACGTCGAGCGGCACGCCGTAAAATCCCGCGCCCATGGCGGGAAAGGCGACGGTCCTGATCCCGCTTTCATCGGCTTTCTTGAGGCAGTTGAGAACGGTCATCTCGAGCTTCGCCTCCAGGTCCTCCTCCTGGAAGCGGGGTCCGACCGCGTGAATGATCCGGCCGGCCTTCATGCCGCCGGCGGCCGTAACGACCGCCTCCGTTGTTTTTATCGGAGCCAATTTCTCCAGTTCCTCTTGAATCGTCGGGCCGCCGCGCACGCTGATCGCGGTGCCGATCCCCGACCCCAGAACCAGATCATGCCGTGCATAGTAGACGAACGCGTCAATCTCCATGTCCGCGATGTCGCCCACCGTCAGCCGCAGCGTGTGCGCCCCGATCGTCAATTCGTCTGCCAATTCCCCACCTCTTGCTGCCATGTGTCCCCGACTGAATCACCGCACATCAACATCGCCGGGTCGGTCATGTGACATTATTCACGAGAAGACGCCTGGGCATGCGGCTTTCGCTTCCCGGGACTGTGTCGGATTCCATCGCCGCGACGCCGGTCGATCCCGGCCGACCACGACCGGTTCCTACGGGGCGCCGGGAAGCTTCTGTCGCATCTGCAGTTCCTTCTTCTTCTCCTCCAGAACCTCGCTTCGGATGGTCATGGTTGGTTCGCCGAACAGGGCAAACCGGAGCCAGCGGTATCCGAACTTCAACAATTCGACGTCGTCTTGGCGGATGCGGTCTTGCGTGTCATCGTCCACGCAAAACTTGTCGAGGAAGCTGGTCTTGAACACGAACGCGCGGAACTCGTCGATGTTGTAGCAGACCAGGAAGAACATCTCGATCTTCTGCGGGGTCAGGTTGTCGCCGTTTTCGAAGAACGGATGGAGAGCCAACTCCTTGAACTGCTCGCCCATGTCGTTGTACTGGGGAATGCCCTGATCCGCCAGCCATTCGCTCACCGTCTGCCGTCGTGCCTCGCGGAATCCCTCGCACACCGCCTCCTTGAGGAGGAAGTAGAAGTCTCCCGGCGGTTGTTTGTCGGACGCCTTCGGGGATGCCAAGCCGAGCGGGTACATGCGGCAGGACCAGGGGCGATCCTCATACACCCGACAGCCGTCCGGCCCGACGAAGGGACAACTCTTCGTTTCATCCGCATTCATTTGCAGCATCAACACCGGGTATTTCAGGTTGCGATCGAACGGCATCGCCGTGTATCTGTCCAACAGCTCTTGGGACGAGATCCCCAATGCCCGTTTCAATCGTATGACGTCATACGGTGTCAGAAAGATGTTCACATCGGCGCAGCACCGGTTGAAACAGGGTACGCCGGGATGGCAGGCGAATGTGAACGCGTCCTGGGCCGACAGCCGGGGATAGTCCTTTAGGATCTCTTCTTTGAACCGTTCGAGCTCCTGCATGCCGATTCCTCTCAGTCGACGATTCGTCCCCTGTGGGCGGCGGGAGACCACACCGGAAGCGGTCCCTGTTCGCCGGTCCGGGGATCATACCGATGGCGGTACGACGCGTTCTGCTGGTAGTGTTCCTTCATCCACTCCCAGCCCTTCACATAGTAAGGGCAATCGTCATTGAAGCAGACGTAGTGGTAATCGGGGCCCCAGCCGGAGTCGTCCGGCGGCAGCCACTTCCGCATCGGCTGGCCGCAATGCGGACATCGCATCTCGTGGTCGGTCACATCCGTGCCCCGCGATCCCTATGCGCCGGACGTACCGGGCGGCCGGCGCCGCCGTGCCCGACACCCATCGGCGCCGACTCCCCGCTCGTCAGGATTCTGTGGCACCGGCTCTGCGCGCCGCTCATCCCGGATCGATTCTCCCCGGAATGGTGTGCTCTGAGTTTTTTCACCATCCCGCTACCCTCCGGAAGCAATATACGCATCGCGTCGCGGCTTGAGGAGTGGTTCCCCTCTTTACGGCCGACGCGAAAGACAAAAACTCTTGGGATTTTGATCGTGCGCGCGTATGCCGCAGATGCACCGGCGGCGGGGTTTGTTGTCATCTACGGGGGAGAGTGGACCGTCAACGCACAATGCGTTCCACGGGTGCACCGATGAAAATTGACAATTTCCGCACAATTTTCACAAGCACGCTTGACATACCATCGTTTGACTTGTAGGTTCGAAGCGGTCGGGTCGGTGGGGATCTCCAGTACTTCCGATTGCTCTCCGAGCCGCAGGGGGGTTCGACAAGGCGGATGGACTCGTTGCGCTAAGAGCTTGGCAGGCAATGTGGTATGTACAGATCCGCCGCCGGTCGAAACGTGTGGAGTGAGCCCGGGGCGCGGGCGGGTGGGCGGTCGACGTGGAGGACCTGTCGCGGGCCCGGTGCGAGGCGGAGGCTTGTGAAGAAAAGTGTTTCTGTTCTGTATGCTTGTGAATAAAGTCACGTATCAAAGTCCGCAATCGCCCGGCGCGGGTGGTCTGGAGTGGTCCGCAAAGGCGATCATGTCTGGAATGGCAAAATGCGCAAACAGCGTCTTGCGACGGGAGAGTCACTCGCCGACGAGACAATATGTAACCGAATCAGGAGGAGTTTGAGTCTATGGCCAAGTCGGAATTGATCTCTCCCCATGGGAGTGACACGCTGCGGATTCTGCTCTTGGAGGGTCGGGAGCGTGAAGAGGAATTGAAACGTGCCAAGACGCTTCCACGGATCGTCATGTCCACGCGCGAGACGGGCGATTTGATCTTCCTGGGCATCGGGGGGTTCACCCCGCTAACAGGATTCATGGGACAGGCCGATTGGAAGGGCGTCTGTGAATCGATGAAGATGGCGAACGGCATCTTCTGGCCGATTCCGATCACGCTGTCTCACGACGAGAAGGTGGCCGCGGGCACGGATATCTGTCTGGTGTCCGGTGAGACCGGCGAGATCATGGGCACAATGAAGGTCACCGAGTCATACAAGATCGACAAGGCGTTCGAGTGCCAGCATGTCTTCGCCACCACCGACAAGGAACACCCCGGTGTCGAGATGGTGATGGCGCAGAAGGAGTGGAACCTGGCCGGGCCGGTGAAGGTCCTCTCCGAGAGCTACTTCCCGGAGAAGTTCAAGGGGATCTACCAGCGTCCCGCCGAGAGTCGCAAGATCTTCGCGGAGAAGGGGTGGAAGACGATTGCGGCGTTGCAGTTGCGCAATCCGATGCACCGTTCGCACGAGTACCTGGCCAAGATCGCCATCGAGGTCTCCGACGGGCTCTACATCCACCAATTGGTGGGCCAGCTCAAGCCGGGCGACATCCCGGCGGACGTGCGGGTGCGTTGCATTGACAAGCTCGTCGAGTTGTACTTCGACAAGAGTCGCGTGGTGACCGGCGGCTATCCGCTCGACATGCGCTATGCCGGGCCACGGGAGGGTCTGCTCCATGCCCTGTTCCGTCAGAACTTCGGCTGCACGCATATGATCATCGGGCGCGATCACGCCGGGGTCGGCAGCTACTACGGTCCGTTCGACGCGCAGGAGATCTTCTTCAAGCTGTGGGACGGCGCCCTGTTGTGCGAGATGCTGCCGATCGACTGGACCTTCTGGTGTTACAAGTGCGGCGGGATGGCCTCGATGAAGACCTGTCCGCACGGCAAGGAGGATCGTTTGTTTCTCTCCGGGACCGCGTTGCGCAAGGCGCTCTCCGAGGGGGGCGAAGTTCCGGTCGAGTTCAGCCGTAAGGAGGTCCTGGAGATCCTGCGGCAGTACTATGCCGAGCTCGGTGACGAGGACAAAGTCGAGGTGAAGATGCACGCCCACGCCACCGGCGACGCAGCGAAGAAGTGACACATAACATTGATAGTCATAGGCGTACAAAACGAGTCAATCACCAGATCGGGAGGAATCCATGCCGAGTTACGTTATCCCCGACAAGTGCGATGGGTGCAAGGCACTGGACAAGACGGCGTGCCAGTACATCTGCCCCAACGACCTGATGGTCCTGGATAAGAAGAAGATGAAAGCCTATAACCAGGACCCGGCGATGTGCTGGGAGTGCATGTGCTGCGTGAAGATCTGTCCGGTGCAGGCGATGGAGGTGCGCGGCTACGCGGACTTCATCCCTCTCAATGCCCTGGTCACGCCGCTGCGTTCCTCGGACAGCATCCTGTGGACGATCAAGTTCCGGAACGGCACCCTGAAGCGGTTCAAGTTCCCCATCCGCACCACACCGGAAGGGACCGCTGTTCCCGACGGCGGCTATTCCACCGGAACGAATGATCTGAAGAGCCCGCTTTTGTTCACCGAACCGGAGTCGACCAAGTGCGCGGAACTCCCACGCGTGAAGTGAGAAAGGACTGATGAGGATATGGCGAACTTCGAAACCGTAGAAGTCACCACCGACGTGCTCATCTGTGGCGGTGGCATGGCGGCCTGTGGAGCGGCCGTCGAAGCGGCCTATTGGGCCAAGAAGAACAACCTGAAGGTCACCCTGGTGGACAAGGCGGCGGTCGACCGGTCCGGTGCGGTGGCCATGGGATTGTCGGCGATCAACCAGTATGTGGATGTCAACTCCGGCGCCAACACCGTGAAGGATTACGTGGAGTATGTCCGCAACGACCTGATGGGCATCACCCGCGAGGACCTGGTGGCCAACATCGCGCGCCACGTCGACTCCACCGTGCACCTGTTCGAAAAATGGGGGCTGCCGATCTGGAAGGACGCCGACGGCAAGTATGTCCACGAAGGCCGCTGGCAACTGATGATCAACGGCGAGTCGTACAAGATCGTCGTGGCCGAGGCGGCCAAAAACGCCATCGGCGCCGACAACATCTACGAGCGCGTGTTCATCACCGAGCCGTTGCTCGACGACAAGGGCAACTGCGTCGGCGCCGTGGGCTTCAGCGTCCGCGAGAACAAGTTCTATGTCTTCAAGGCCAAGGCCGTGGTCGTGGCCATGGGCGGCGCCGTCCACGTGTTCAAACCGCGTTCCAGCGGTGAAGGACTGGGCCGTTCGTGGTATCCGCCGTTCAACTCCGGCGCCAGCGCCTACTTCACCATCAAGGCCGGCGCGGAGATGACCTGCCAGGAAGTGCGTTTCATCCCGGTGCGTTTCAAGGATGCCTACGGTCCGGTCGGCGCCTGGTTCCTGCTGTTCAAGTCACGGGCCACCAACGCCCGCGATGAGGACTACATGCAGACCAACAAGGCCGAGCTGGAGAAGTGGAAACCGTATGGGATGGTGAAGCCGGTCCCGGCCAACCTGCGCAACTGGCTGATGATGCTCGACGTCCGTGACGGCAAAGGGCCGATCTACATGAGGACCGAAGAGGCCCTCAAGAAGATCTCCGACTCAGTGCCCGATGAGAAAGAGCGGAAGAAGAAGCTGAAAGAACTCGAATCCGAGGCGTGGGAAGACTTCCTCGACATGACGATCTCCCAGGCGCTTCTGTGGGCGGCGACGAACGTGTTCCCGGAGGAGCGGCCCTCCGAGATCGCGGCCTGCGAGCCCTACTTTATCGGTTCCCACTCGGGCGCTTCCGGTGCCTGGGTGAGCGGTCCGCAGGACATCGCGCCGTCGGAGTATTTCTGGGGCTACGAGAACATGTGCACGGTCAAGGGGCTGTTTGCGGCGGGTGACGCCTCGGGTGCATCCAGCCACAAGTTCTCCTCGGGGTCGCATGCGGAAGGTCGCATCGCCGCCAAGGCCGCGGTCCGCTACGCGGTCGAGAACGCGCAGCCCGGCGCCGTTGCCGCGGGCACGATCGACAAGCTGAAAGAGCGCATCCTGCGGCCGATCGATCTGTTCGAGAAGAACCAGAATGCCAGCACCGATCCGGACGTCAACCCGCAGTACATCCGTCCCAAGCAGTTCATGTTCCGTCTCCAGAAGATCATGGACGAGTACGCCGGCGGGGTGTCCACCAACTTCACCACCAGCGACAAGCTGTTGACCAAGGGTCTGGAGCTTTTGGCCTTCCTGAAGGAGGACTCAGAGAAGCTGGCGGCCAAGGACCTGCACGAGCTGTTGCGCTGCTGGGAGAACATCCACCGCATGTGGCAGGCGGAAGCGCACGTGCGCACGATCCTCTTCCGCGAGGAGACGCGCTGGCCGGGGTATTACTTCCGCTCCGACAAGCCCGCGCTCCGCGACGAGTGGAAGGTCTTCGCCAACTGCAAGTACGATCCGAAGACCGACCAGTGGAGCATGATGAAACGGGACATCAAACCGATCTATTGATCAGGGAGCCCGATGCGGGGGCCGGGCCGGTTGCGGCCCGGCCCCTGGCGACAGTCCGACTCTGAATGGCCATCTGGCGTGTATGAGTATCGATGTCCCGGTGCGGCGTGCCAGAGCCCGGTGCCGGGACCGCTGAGGGCGGATGTCGTTGTCCGTCCGGCGATTGGCATCATCGGTGTTTCCCGACAGGCCGACAATCAGCAGCAGTTCAAAGGAGATGCGATGGCGAGTGAATTCCCCAACACACCCATGCTGGATGAGTTGGAAAAGGGACAGTGGCCCAGCTTTGTCACCGAGATCAAGATGGCCGCGAAGCGGAGCCCGATGAGCCGCGACCTTCTCGGTCTTTTGGAACGATCCTACAGGGAACGAATCGGCCACTGGAAGCACGGCGGAATCGTCGGCGTGATGGGATACGGTGGCGGCGTCATCGGGCGTTACTCCGATCTGCCGGAAGAATTCCCGAACATCTCGCACTTCCACACCATGCGCATCAACCAGCCCGCCGGCTGGTTCTACACCAGCCAGGCGCTGCGGAGCATCTGCGACATCTGGGAGAAGCGGGGCTCGGGGCTGACCAATATGCACGGCTCGACGGGAGACATCATTCTGCTGGGGACCAAGACCGACGAGCTGGAGCCGGTCTTCTTGGAATTGCAGAAGATCGACTTCGATATCGGCGGTTCGGGATCCGACGTCCGGACTCCCAGTTGTTGCTGCGGCAAGGCCCGTTGCGAGTGGGCGTGCTACGACACGATGAACGCCTGCTACGACTTCACGATGACCTTTCAGGACGAGTTGCACCGACCCGCGTTCCCCTACAAGTTCAAGTTCAAATTCAGCGGTTGCCCGAATGACTGCGTCGCCTCGATCGCGCGCTCGGACATGTCGATCATCGGCATCTGGCGCGACAACATTCAGATCGATCAGAACGCGGTCCGCGAATACGCCCAGAAGGGGATGGACATTCGGGCGGACGTCGTCGAGAACTGTCCCGCCAAGTGCATGGATTGGGACGGCCAGAAACTGACGATCGACAACAGCTACTGCCGCAAGTGCATGCACTGCATCAATGCCATGCCCAAGGCGCTCGCGCCCGGCAAGGACCGTGGAGCCACCGTTCTGCTCGGATCGAAAGCGCCCATCGTGGAAGGCGCCCTGTTGTCTTCCGTGATCATCCCGTTCATCAAGATGGAACCCCCCTATCAGGAGATCAAAGATCTCGTCCAGAAGATCTGGGACATCTGGTGCGAGGAGGGCAAGAACCGGGAGAGAATCGGCGAGTTCGTCCAGCGGGTCGGCTTGGGCAATTTCCTGGAGGCCCTCGAAGTTGAGCCGGTCGCCGAGATGGTCGCTCACCCCCGCGAGAATCCATACGTCTTCTACGAGGAGTATTTCGAGGAGGACGACGCCGAAGGTGAAACAGAAAAAGGGTGACAACCCATAGGGAACCCACGCGCAGACTCGAGGTGCATACCATGGCTGAAGCGACCACGGAGAGGCGAACCGATTACGGGCCTCCTCATTATGAGCAGTTCTTGCCTCCGATCATCAAGGAGAACTACGGCAAGTGGAAATACCATGAAATCCTAAAGCCGGGTGTGATGGTGCACGTGTCGGAGACGGGCGCGCAGCTCTTCACGGTCCGGGCCGGGTCGAGCCGGCTTCTGAGCATCGACAAGATCCGCATGTACTGTGATCTGGCGGACAAGTACTGCGGCGGCTATCTGCGTTTCACCAGCCGCCACAACGTCGAGTTTCTCCTCACCGACCGGGCCCACATCGAGCCGTTGATCGCCGACCTGGCGAAGCTGGGCCACCCGGTCGGCGGCATCGGCAATTCGATTTCCAGCATCGTGCACACGCAGGGATGGGTCCACTGCCACTCGGCCGCCACCGACGCCTCGGGAGTGGTCAAGGCGGTCATGGACGAATTGATCGGCCATTTCACGCACACGGATCTCCCCGGCAAGCTGCGGATCGCCCTGGCCTGCTGCCTGAACATGTGTGGGGCGGTGCATTGTTCGGATATCGCCATTCTCGGCATTCACCGTCGGCCGCCGCGCGTCGACCATTCCCGGCTGAAAAAGACCTGCGAGATTCCCAACGTCAGCGCGTCCTGTCCGACGGCGGCCATCCGGCCGACGGTCATCGACGGTTTGGAGACGGTTGAGGTGATCGAGGAGCGCTGCATGTTCTGCGCCAACTGCTACACGGTCTGCCCGGCGATGCCGTTGAACAATCCGCTGAATGACGGCGTCTCCATCTGGGTGGGCGGGAAGGTGTCCAACGCCCGGCATGAGCCGATGTTCTCGAAGCTGGCGATCCCTTATCTGCCGAACACCCCGCCGCGCTGGCCGGAAGTGACCGAGGCGGTGCGCAACCTGGTGGAGCTCTGGGCCAAGAACGCCCGCAAATACGAACGCATGGGCGAATGGATCGAGCGCATTGGCTGGCCGAAGTTCTTCCGGATGGCGGGCATCGAGTTCCGCAAGGAGCATATCGATGACTTCAAGCACGCCGGACTGACGTTCAAACGCTCGACGCATCTGACTTTTTAGGAGGTCTTCATGGCCAAGACAGTGGAAGAAGTCGCCGACGCCATGTACCGCATGGTCAAAGAGTCGTTCGGTGTCAAGAAGTTGAAAGCCACTGACCTGACGAAGGCCATGATCGAGTTGTACGGCGACGAAGTGGACAAGGACCTGTGCAAAGCGGCCATCAAGGAACTCATGAACTCCGGAAAATGCGTGTACACATACTTCGGCGGGAGTTACATCGAGATTCCACACAAAGAGGGGGCCGCCAACGATTGATGCATTCGGTCGGGGTCTGTGATACATGACCAGGGAAGTTCCGCGTCTGGTCGTTGCCGGGCTTTCCGGAGATTCAGGGAAGACACTGATCAGTCTGGGAGTCATTGCCGCTCTGCGGCGACGCGGGCTGTCGGTGTCGGCGTTCAAAAAGGGCCCAGACTACATCGATGCGGCGTGGCTGGCTTGGATCTCCCAGGGCACAGCGCGTAACCTCGATACCTACCTCGTTCCCTCCGACTCGGTGCGGCAGACATACTGCGATCATACCCGCGGGCATGACATCGCGATCATCGAGGGAAACCGCGGTCTCTATGACGGGAGGGGGAGTTCCGGCATCCACAGCACGGCCGAGTTGGCGCTTCTGTTGCGGGCGCCGGTCGTGCTGGTGGTCAATGCCGGCAAGGCGACGCGCACGCTGGCGGCCGTGATCAACGGCTGTGTCTCGTTCGAGCCCCGGCTTCGTGTGGCGGGGGTCATACTCAACCGGGTCGCCGGGGAACGGCACCGCAAGACGATCATCGATTCGATCGCGCAGTACTGCGAGGTTCCCGTGCTGGGGGCCGTGCCGCGGGTGGATTGTGCCGAGGCGCTGCTTCCCAGTCGTCATCTGGGTTTGGTCACTCCCGCCGAACACGGGCATGCCGCGCACCAGATGGCGTCCTGTCTGGACGAGATCGGCGCCAGATACCTCGATGTTGATCGTCTGTTGGAGTGTGCCCGAGACGCCGAACCCATGGAAGAACCGGCGCCGCCCGTCTCGGCGGAGCCCGTGAGACGGGCGCGGGTCGGGTACTTCCGGGACAGCGTGTTCACGTTCTACTACCCGGAGAATCTCGAAGAGCTGGCGGCACAGGGGGCCGAACTTGTGCCGATTTCGTCGTTGCACGATCCGTCTCTGCCCGATATCGACGCGCTCTACATCGGCGGGGGATTCCCGGAAGTGCACGCCGAACGGCTGGCGCGCAACCGTCCGCTGATGGATGCCGTGCGACGGGCATCGGCGACGGGGTTGCCGATCTACGCGGAGTGCGGCGGACTCATCTACCTGTCCCGCGCGATCACGTTTCAGGGCACGACCTATCCGATGTCCGGCGTGTTCGACATCGCCCTGACCATGCATGCAGCGCCCGTGGGGCACGGTTACACGGCTGTGCGTGTCGACCGTCCATGTCCATTCTTCCCGAATGGCACGGAGATTCGCGGCCATGAGTTCCACTATTCCGCCGCCGCCGAGCGACTTCCCAAGTCGGTCGGTTGTATGAAGATGGTCGAGGGGATCGGGCTGGGCAACGGGCGAGACGGGTTGCTGAGCAACCACACTCTGGCCTGCTACACGCACCTGCATGCGCTCGGGGTGCCCGGTTGGGCCGAGGCCATGGTCCGATGCGCGCAGGAGTATCGTCAGGGAAGGCCGTCCGGCGCGGACGCTGCCGGCGATCCGGCGCGTGTCCGGCAGGCGCATGAAGGCGAACAGCGGTCGCGCGCCCGTAGAATTCAGAAGGGCGCGGCCGGGTTGAAGCCGCATGTATTGACAACTCGTTCATAGACAGGGGCATGACACCGTGGCGAAGTTGGTCAAGAAAGAAAAGAAGGGGCTGAAGAGCCTTCGCGGATCGGGGACCGGCTCCGGCGTAGAGACCTCGCCGTTGCGACCGGTATTCGTGGAGAAGAGACCACCGTGTGGCGACACGTGTCCGAACAGCAATCTGATCCGGAAGTGGCTGACGACCATCGCCCAGGCGGAAGACCTCGGCAAGACGACCGATCAGGCGCTGGAAGAGGCCTTCTACATTGCCCTGGAGACGACGCCGTTCCCGTCCGTGTGCGGGCGCGTCTGTCCTCATCCCTGCGAGTCGGAGTGCAATCGCAAGGATAAAGAGGGTGCGGTCGGAATCAACAAGATCGAGCGGGTCATCGGCGACTACGGTCTCGAACACAATCTGCCGCCGCGACGTCTGACGGACGGGAAGCGTCCCGAGAAGATCGCCGTGGTGGGATCGGGGCCGGCCGGGATGTCCTGTGCCTACCATCTGGCGCGACATGGATACCCGGTGACCGTGTTCGAGGCGTTCGCCAAGCCCGGTGGCATGCTGCGCTATGGCATTCCCGACTACCGCCTTCCGCCTGCGATTCTGGATGGCGAGATCAACCGCATCCTGGGAATGGGCGTCGCACTGAAGCTGAACACGGCGGTCGGATCGGATGTGTCGCTGGATGACCTGCGCCGGGAGTACAAGGCGATCTTCGTCGGCATCGGCGCCCACCAAGGGCTGAAATTGCAGCTTGAGGGTGAGGACGCGCCGAACGTGTTCACCGGGACCGACTTCTTGCACCGAGTGAATGCCGGGGAGTCTGTTGAGATCGGCGACCGTGTAGTGGTCATCGGCGGCGGCGACACGGCGATCGATGCGGCGCGAGTGGCTCGTCGCCTGGGTGCACAGGCGACGATCCTCTACCGTCGCACCCGGACCGAGATGCCGGCGATCGATGAGGAAGTCACGGGCGCCGAGGCGGAAGGCGTCCGCATCGAACTCCTGGCGGCGCCGATCGCGATTCATCGCGCCAATGGCCGGGCCGTCGGCATTACCTGTCAGCGCATGCAACTGGGAGAGCCGGATGAATCGGGACGACGCCGTCCGGTGCCGATTCCCGGGGATACGTTCGATGTGGAGTGCACGGCGCTGATTGCCGCCATCAGCCAGGCCCCCGATTTCGATGGCTTCGAGGATCTCCGCGAGGGACGGGATTGGATCAAGATCGACGACCACGGCCGGACCATGAAGCACGATGTCTTCTCCGGCGGCGACAACACGAATCTCGGGCTTGTCGTCGACGCCATCGCCCATGGGCGCATGGCGGCGGCCGCCATCCATGAGATGATCAGCGGCGAGCCGATGCCCAAGCACCCGCAGATGGCCGTCATTAGACCCGACAGGATGAAACTGTCCTATTATGAGGAAAGTCAGCGGGTGGCGGCACCGGAGTTGCCGGTGGGCGAACGGCTGGGGCATCCAGAGGCGGAGATCACCGGCACGCTGGGCCGCGAGGATGCGGTCCACGAGGCCAAGCGATGCATGAGTTGCGGCTATTGCTTCGACTGCGGGAGTTGCTGGAGCTATTGCCAAGACAACGCCGTGCTGAAGCCGGTCGTCAAGGGCCAGCCCTACAAGTTCAAAATGGAGTTCTGCAACGGTTGCAAGAAGTGCGCCGAGAACTGCCCTTGCGGATATATCGAGATGCATTAGCGGGTGAACAAGAGCACATCACCGTGCCGGAAGGACAGTCTGTCATGCTGGGCGAAGCGAAGCATCTGCTTTCCTCTCCCACGAAGAAACAGCAGATTCTTCACCCCGCCCCAGAGAGGCGGGGTTCAGAATGACACGTGGGCCGTTCCGCCCGCGGTGACAGGTGCAGGACGACTGTGAGATTCGCGAACACGACATTGTGCCAACTGTGATGAGGAAAGCGAGGAGTAGGCATGCCAGTCTTTGAACACGGCACCATCAAGATCGAAGTCGACGAAGACGGTTTCATGAATGAGCCCGCCGAGTGGAATCAGGAGGTCGCCAAGGCACTGGCCACGACCGAGGGCGTCAACGACATGACCGATGAACACTGGAAGTTGGTCAACTATTTGAGAGACTACTATCTCAAATTCGGAATCGCGCCGATGATTCGGAAGCTCTGCAAGGAGACCGGCTTCCCCCTGAAGAAGGTCTATGAGCTGTTTCCCTCCGGTCCGGCGAAGGGCGCCTGCAAGGTCGCGGGTCTGGCCAAGCCGACCGGATGCGTGTAAGGCCGGTCGGCGACGTCGCTGTGCGTATGTTTGTCGGGGCGTCGCCGGGAATGTGATGGGTCCAAGTCCGCCGCGCAGGCGGACATCCCGCCCTGTGCGGCGGCGCGCGGCAGGGACTCGGATAGCGACCGCAAGACACGAAGATCATGCTCCGCGACATTCTCGATTCACGACGGGAGAGAATCCACCAGCGGTGGCTTGATCTGATTCTCGCCGAGTTCCCTCCGGACAGCCAGGCCTTCCTCCGGTCGGAGCGCGACCAGTTTCGCAATCCGATCGGACACACGTTCCGGCAGGAAACGGCGGTCATCCTGAGTGAGCTGATCGGGCGTGCGCCTTCGGATGCGACCGGCGAGTCGCTGGACCATATCATCAAGATCCGCGCGGTGCAGGACTGCCCGCCCTCCGAGGCGGCCGGGTTGTTCATCCTTTTGAAGCAGGCCATCCGCGCGGAGTTGGTATCAGAGCCGGAATCGGGCTGGAGCCGTGACGAGTTGTCGGCGCTCGAGTCGGAGATCGACCGACTGACTCTGCGGGCGTTTGACTGCTACACGGATTGCCGGGAACGCATCCACAAAGCCGTCGCCCGCGCCGCGCAGATGCGGGTGGCGAAGCTGTTGGAACGGATGAGCCGGCCGCATGAGAACGCGAACGCGGGCGCGGCCCTTCGTTCAGGGGATGAACTATGAGCATCCTTGTCTCTCTATTTGCCGTCATTGCGCTCGTGGTATTGTCCATTGCGGGAGCGTCGGTGCTCGGCTGGCAATACATCTTGGGTGTCGTGCTGCCGTACGCGGCGATGGCGACGTTTGTCATCGGTGTCGTGTACCGCGTGATCCGCTGGGCGCGATCGCCGGTGCCATTCCGTATCCCGACCACCTGCGGCCAGCAGAAGTCGCTGTCGTGGATCAAGTCTTCCCGTCTGGACAACCCGCACACTCTGGCGGGGGTCATCGGCCGGATGGTGCTCGAAGTGCTGTTCTTTCGCTCGCTGTTCCGGAACACACGAGCCGAGCTCCGCAGCGGCCCGCGTCTCGTGTACGGTCCCGACAAGTGGCTCTGGGCGGGGGGGCTGGCGTTCCACTGGTCCTTCCTGATCATCTTCATCAGGCACTTCAAGTACTTCGTCGAGCCGGTGCCGTCCTGGATCCTCGGCTTGCAGGGTCTGGACGGCTTCTTCCAGGTCGGGCTGCCGGTGCTTCTGCTGACGGATCTGATCATTCTGACGGCGCTGTCGTTTCTCCTCCTGCGCCGGGTGTTCGATCCCAAGCTGCGCTATATGTCGCTCCCCGCCGACTACTTCGCGCTCTTTCTCTTATTGGCGATTGCGCTCTCCGGTGTCTATGTTCGGTACTTCGGCAAGATCGACATCTCCAACGTCAAGGAGCTGGCCACCGGGCTTCTGAGTCTGCACCCGGTGTTGCCCGACGGCGTGGGCACGGCGTTCTATGTCCATCTGTTCCTGGTGAGCGCGCTGTTGGCGTATTTCCCGTTCAGCAAGCTGATGCACATGGGCGGAGTCTTTCTCTCACCCACGCGGAATCTGGCCAACACCAACCGCCGCCGCCGCCATGTCAATCCCTGGGACTACCCCGTGGCCGTGCACACCTATGATGAGTATGAAGATGAATTCCGTGATCGCATGAAGGATGCGGGCATGCCGGTGGAGAGGGAATAGCGTATGTCGGAGCACAAGCCGAAGCCCGAAGAGCTGGCCCAGGTAGAGTTCGCGCCCTCCCCGCGCGGATGGATGGATCCCACCGTCGAGTTTCGCAAGGGGACATGGTGCTATTCGGCGGTTCCGGAGACCCTGGAATATCTGGGCCTGCCGAATCCGCGCCGCTGGCAGCCGACCGATCACGATTGGAAGTTGCCGGACAACTGGCGTGAGATCATCGTCCATGGTCTGCGGGAGCGCCTCCGGAAGTATCGCTCCCTCCAGGTCTTCATGGACACCTGCGTGCGCTGCGGCGCCTGCGCCGACAAGTGCCACTTCTTCATTGGCTCCGGCGATCCGAAGAACATGCCCGTCGTGCGTGCCGAGCTTTTGCGCTCCGTGTACCGCAATGACTTCACGACGGCGGGCAGAATTCTCGGCAAGCTGGCCGGTGGTCGGGAGTTGACCATCGACGTGCTGAAGGAGTGGTTCTACTACTTCTATCAGTGCACGGAGTGCCGGCGCTGCTCGGTCTTCTGTCCCTACGGGATCGACACGGCCGAGATCACGATGATGGCCCGGGAATTGATGAGTCTCGTCGGGCTGAACATCGAGTGGATCTGCACGCCGATGTCAAACTGCTACCGCACCGGGAATCACCTGGGCGTGCAACCGCATGGATTCAAGGACAGCATTGAATTCGCGGTCGACGAGCTGGAGGAGATCACGGGCGTCCGCGTCAATGCGCCGATCAACAGGAAGGGCGCGGAGATTCTCTTCATCACGCCGTCGGCGGACTACTTCGCCTCGCCCCATTACTACACGCTGTTGGGTTACCTGGCGCTCTTCCACGAGATCGGACTGGACTACACCTGGAGCTCGTACGCCTCCGAGGGGGGCAACTTCGGGCTGTTCCACTCCGCCGAGATGGTGAAGCGGCTCAATGCCAAGATGTACGCCGAGGCGCGCCGTCTCGGGGTGAAGTGGATTCTGGGCGGCGAGTGCGGCCACATGTGGCGGGTGATCCACCAGTACATGGGAACCATGAACGGTCCGGCGGATTTCCTCGAGGTGCCGCGTTCGCCGATCACCGGGACCGAGTTTGTGCACGCCGCTTCGACCAAGATGGTGCATATCTCCGAATTCACCGCCGACCTCATCAAGCACGGCCGGTTGAAGCTCGATCCGTCCCGCAACGATCACTGGCGGACGACATTCCACGATTCGTGCAATCCCGCCCGGGCCATGGGGCTCCTGGAGGAGCCGCGCTACATCATCAAGTCCGTCTGCAACCACTTCTTCGAGATGCCGGAGAACACGATCCGGGAGCAGACGTTTTGCTGCGGCAGCGGCGCCGGCTTGGGAACCGACGAGAACATGGAGATGCGGCTGCGCGGCGGTTTACCCCGTGCCAATGCCGTGCAGTTCGTCCACGACCGCCACGATGTCAACCTTCTGTTGTGCATGTGCGCCATCGACAAGGCCACCCTCACGCCGCTGTTGGAGTACTGGGTTCCCGGCGTGGACGTCGGGGGCGTGCACGAGATGGTCGGCAATGCCCTGGTGATGAAGGGGGAGAAGGAGAGGACGACCGACCTGCGGGGGCAGCCCTATCCCGCAAAGGAGGACAGCCGGAATGTATGACACCGGAAAGATCATCGCCGGGCTGTTGGTCTTCCTGCTGGTGATCACACTTCCGTTCTGGTACAACCTGGCGACCGGGAAGGCGGGTTACACGCCCGAACTGGAGCGGCCGACGGACGCGCGGGAATGTGTGCGCGATTCCGCCTATATGGCGGCCCACCACATGGATCTTCTGAACGTGTGGCGTGATCAGGTGGTGCGGCAGGGGGCGCGGTTCGAGACCGGGTCCGACGGTCAGCGGCGCGAGCGGAGTCTGACCCGGACCTGCCTGGGTTGTCATGCCAGCAAGGAGCGATTCTGCGACCGATGCCACAGCTATATGGGTGTGCAACCGTACTGCTGGGACTGCCACATCGCCCCGGAGGAGCCGCGTCCATGAGCGTTGACAGAAGACGATTCCTGAAGATCGCGGGCCTGACGACGCTGGCGGTTGCGAGCGGATCGGCCCGGAAGGCGCTGACCGCCGACGCGGCCGACAGCACGATGGCGACACCGCCGTCGCCACCGCTTACGGCCCAGCGCTGGGCCATGGTCGTCGACATTCGCAAGTGCCTGGCGGCGGGTGATTGCCGGGACTGCACGCTGGCCTGTCATCGGGTGCACAACGTCCCCGACTTCGGCAACCCAAAGGACGAGATCAAGTGGATCTGGCAGGAACCGTTTGAGCGCGTGTTTGCCGATCAGGAATACGAGCATCTGGAGGAGGCGCTGAAGCACGCCGGGGTGCCGGTGCTGTGCAATCACTGCGACAATCCCCCCTGCGTGCGCGTCTGCCCGACCGGGTCCACCTGGAAGCGCGAGACGGATGGAATCGTGATGATGGACTGGCACCGGTGCATCGGCTGCCGGTACTGTGTGGCCGCCTGTCCCTATGGCTCGCGGAGCTTCAATTGGCGCGATCCGCGCCCGTTCATCAAGGAACTTGAGCCGGAGTTTCCCACGCGCATGCGCGGCGTGGTCGAGAAATGCACGTTCTGCGAGGAGCGGCTCGCGCGGGGAAAGCCCCTCGCCTGCGTCGAGGCATGCAAGCACAAGGCGCTGACGTTCGGGGACCTGGAGGATCCGGACTCCGAGGTTCGCGCGCTGTTGCGGGAGGGTTTTGCGATTCGGCGCCGTCCGAGTCTGGGCACGCAGCCGGAAGTGTATTACAAGCTGTGAGGGCTTCCATGTCAGTTTGGGTTACGGCATGTGCGATGCGTTGATGACAACCCCTCACCCTACCCTCTCCCCACAGGGGAGAGGGGAAATATCTGATCCCCCTCTCACTTTCAGGGAGAGGGCTGGGGTGAGGGTATCGTGCGTCTCCAGCCATTTTGTTGGATGCCATAGAGTGCGACGACAGAGTGTGAGGCGGATATGTTGGAAAACGCCCTGAGAGGTGGGAAACGATACTGGGGCTGGATTGCCGTTCTGTTGGCGGTCATTTTCCTGGGATTTCTGGCCTACCTCCGCCAGTATGGCTATGGACTGGGGATCACCGGGCTCAGCCGCGACGTGACCTGGGGTTTCTATATCGCTCAGTTCACCTTCTTGGTGGGCGTGGCGGCATCCGCGGTCATGGTGGTCTTGCCATACTATCTTCATGACTATAAGGCGTTCGGCAAGATTACGATTCTGGGCGAGTTTCTGGCGGTCGCGTCGGTCGTGATGTGCATGACCTTCATCTTCGTCGACATGGGCCAGCCGTTGCGGATTCTCAATGTCTTTCTGCATCCGTCGCCCCGCTCGTTGATGTTCTGGGATACGATCTCCCTGGGCGGCTATCTCGTTCTGAATGTGATCATCAGCCATGTGACTCTGGGCGCCGAGCGGAAGTCCGTGGCGCCGCCCCGTTGGATCCGTCCGGTCATCATCCTCTCCATTCCCTGGGCCATCAGCATCCACACGGTGACGGCCTTTCTGTACAGCGGCCTGGCGGCGCGGCCCTTTTGGATGACGGCGATTCTGGCGCCGCGCTTCCTGGCGTCGGCCTTCTCATCCGGTCCGGCCCTGCTGATTCTGTTCTGTCTGATCCTGCGGCGGTTCACCCGTTTCGACGCGGGGGACAAACCGATTCAGAAGCTGGCGGAGATCGTCACCTATGCGATGGCGATCAACGTGTTCTTCGTGTTGGTCGAGCTGTTCACCGCCCTTTACAGCAACATCCCGCATGACACCTCGCACTTCGCCTACTTGTTCCTCGGCCTGAATGGAAAAAATGCACTGATGCCATGGATGTGGGGGAGCGCGGTGTTGGCGGTGGGTTCGCTGATTCTGCTGTTCAACCCCGCCACACGTCACCGCACCGCGACGCTGGTCGTGGCATGCTGCGCCGTGTTCGCCTCGATCTGGATCGACAAGGGACTCGGCATGGTCGTGACCGGGTTCATTCCGTCCCCCCTGGAAGCCGTGACCGAGTATTCGCCGACGCTCCCGGAGCTGCTGATTTCCGCCGGCGTCTACGGGGTTGGCCTGCTTTTGATCACCGGACTGTACAAGATCGCGCTGTCGGTGCGACGCGAGCTGGCGGCGTAGCGTGGCGGGAGGTGCCCGAACGCGCCTTGCCTCCGCAACGAGCGGCGTGTCCGGGTCCAGCCGATTGTGAATCCACCAGCGGCATCGATGGTTCTTTGATGGCCGGAGTCGTACACTGTGCAGCAATCTGACTTTGTCATCGTCGGCGGCGTCGCTGCCGGCCCGAAGACAGCCGCCACCCTGATGCGGCGCCTGCCCGGCGCCACCGTGACGCTGTTTCAGCGGGACGAGCACCTTTCCTATGCATCGTGCGGCCTGCCTTTCTTTGCCTCGGGGGATGTTGGTCGGTTCGAGGAACTGACGCTGACGTCATATGGCGTGCCCCGCGACGCCGCCTTCTTCAAGCACGCGCGAGGATTCGAGGCCGTGACCGGGGCGGAAGTGATCGACATCGCGCGGGATCGCAAGGTCGTCACAGTCAGAAGGATCGCGTCCGGCGAGTGCTTTGAGCACGGCTACGGCAAGCTGGTGCTGGCGACCGGGGCCGTTCCAGCACGGCCGCCGTTTCCTGTGGCCAACAGTCCGCGCATCCGGCCGTTTCATGTCCCCGAGGACGCCATCATGTTCCGGCGCATGGCGGAACATGGAGAGATCGGCAGCGCCGTGATCGTGGGCGGGGGCTTCATCGGCTGCGAACTGGCGGAGGCCGTGGGAAGTCTCTGGGGGATCACGGTCACTCTGATTGAGCGGGAGCCACAACTTCTGCCCGGGATGCTCGACGATGAAATGGCGGCCTTGGTCCGGCAGGAACTCAGCCGCCATGATGTCATGGTCATCCCCTGCGCTCGGGTGGAGAAGGTCGATCTCGACCCGGCCGGGAAACCCACGGTCATGCTCGGGGCAGCGCCGGCGATCACCAGCGACTTCGTCTTCGTGGCCTTGGGGCTTCGCCCCGAAGTCTCGCTGGCCCGGCAGTGCGGGCTGCGCTTGGGCGCCAGCGGCGCCATCGTTGTCGATGCCGGCATGCGGACATCGGATCCCGACATCTACGCCGGCGGTGACTGCGTCGAGTCGACACACCAGATCACGGGCGAGGCGCTGAACCTCTGCCTGGGATCGCTGGCCAATCGCCACGGTCGCGTCATCGCCGAGAATCTGGCCGGAGGCGATGTCCAGTTCCCCGGCGTTCTCGGGGCACGGCTGTTGAAGGTCTATGATCTGAACGTCGGCGCTGTCGGGCTCACCGAGACAGAAGCCCACAGGGCCGGATTCGATGCCGCCGCCGTGTGGGGCGGATTCGCCGACAAACCCGACTACCTGCCGGAGGTCGGGACCATGGTGCTCAAGCTGGTGTACGATCGCGGCAGCGAGCGACTTCTCGGGTTGCAGGCGGTCGGCACCGGAGACATCTGCCGGCGCATCGATGTCTTCTCATCGTTTCTGCAGCAGAAGGCCCGGCTCGGGGCGCTTCTGGCATTCGAGCATGGATACGCGCCGCCCTTTGCCGAGGCGCTTGATCCGCTGCACCATCTGGCCGCAATCGCGCGGGCACAACAACGCGGTACGCGTTTCCTCAGCCCGAGCTTTGACTTCCACGACTGTACACCGGGCCAGACGCTGGTGCTCGACGTCCGTCAGGATGAAGAGGTAGCAGACAGACCATTGCCGGACGTGATGGTGGAATCCAGTACGAAAACCGTGCATATTTCTCTTGATCAACTGGCGCGCCGACTCCACGAGATCGAACGCGGCGCGCGCGTCATTGTAGTTTGTCAGCGCGGGGTACGGTCCTATCAGGCATCGCTGATGCTAAAAGCCGCCTCATTCGAGAACGTCGAGGTCATCGGCGGCGGCCTGCAGGCCGTCGTGTCTTGATTCTATACGAGAGACAGATTCTCCGGCACGTCTCTCGGGAACTGAAACGGAGATAGAGACAAATGGCCTATGCCTACATGCCCATCACCCTGGCCATGACGCAGCGGCGCTGCCTGGTGGTTGGCGGCGGCGCGGTCGCCGCCCGGAAAGTGGATGCGCTGCTGAACTATGAGGCCTCGGTCATTGTGGTTGCCCCGGAGGTCGATGACCGATTGGTGCAGTGTGCCGAGCAGGGCTGGATCACATGGGAGAAGCGTCCGTATCGTCCCGGCGAGGTAGCGGGCTATGGTCTGGTGATTGCGGCCAGCGGCGACAACGATGTCAACCGCCGGGTCAGCGAGGACTGCCGCACCGCGGGTGTCCTGGTGAATGTCGTGGACGACCCCAAGCGATGCGATTTCGCCTTTCCCGCCGTGGTTCGCCGGGGCTGTCTGACCGCGGCCATCGCCACCGACGGGCAGGCGCCGTTCATGGCGCGCCACCTGCGGTCGATCCTCGCGTCGATATTCCCCGAGCACTGGACTCAAGTGATGCACCACGCGGCGGACTTCCGTCGACGGGTTCAGAAACGCTGGGGCGCCGACGTTCAGAAGAAAGAGGCGTGCTACGACCGCTTCTTGGAAGCGGATTGGAAGAGTCTTCTCGAACAGAAAAGCGAAGAGGACATTGATCGGGAACTGGCGCACATGGTGGAATAGCGGGGAGTCCTGGGACATCGATCATCCTCCGCATTGGCGAAGGCCCTAAGACCCTGGCAGGATGCTGAAAGACGCAGAAAATGTGGATCGATCCCACCATTGTCATCCTGAGCGAAGCGAAGGATCTGTTGTTTCTCTCCATGAAACCAACAGCAGATTCTTCGCCCCGCCAAAGAGCGGCGGGGCTCAGAATGACATGGATGGGTCTTTGTCAGCAACCTCCTAGTGTCGTGTCCCAGAAATTCCTTTGCGCAGAAAACGGACTTCTGCTCGGGGATTGCCCGCGCAATCCTCGGCTATGCAACGGGTTATGGTCGAGGCGCATAAACGAAAGCCTGAAACTTATGCG